>DASYWL010000064.1:0-8515 GCA_035936055.1 Thermomicrobiales bacterium | reverse complement strand
GGCTCGGTACCGATATAGATTCCGCTGCCGGCGTGGTTGTGCCGGGCGGCACTCATGGCGACGGCGGAGATGTGGGTGGAGTGGACGCCATGGCCGATGTGGCGCCACGAGCGTCCCCCATCGATGGTCAGCCACGGCCCGCGGTCGAAGGTTCCTGCGACGATGCGGTTGGGGTTGAGCGGGTCGATGGCGACGCTGGAGGTGGCGGGCGCGGTGAGCGTGTGGGTCGTGGTGGCTGTGCCGTCGGCTGCGACATCGACGATGGTGATATCGTGCTGGGTGGCGGCGGCGAGCCGGAAGGCGGGGTTGGCGGTCATGGGAGCAGCCTCCGCGTGATGAAGCGATGTGTCGTCCTGACCCAGACGGAGTGTACACGGCTCGGATGCTGAAGCGATCAACCGCCGATGGGATTGCCTGACCAATCGCGGACAGCATCCATCAGCTCGACACAGTTGTCGGCCGGGTCGTCGATGTAGACCGAGCGGTTGCCGTTGTCGAAATCGACCCGGGTGACCGGCTGGCCAGTCGCTTCGAGCCGTTCCTGCCAGGCATCGATGCTGCCGTGCGGGATGCGCAGCGCGAAGTGGACGTGGGCGCCGCCACGCCCATGGTGGATGGCCTTCTCGCCGCCGGTCTCGGGCGTCCAGAGGCCGATCGCGACGCCGTCCCCGGCATCGAACCAGACGGCGTTGCGATCGCCCGACCAGCGGGCGACCTCGGCGAGGCCGAGCAGACCGCCGTAGAAGCGCTCGGCGGCGGCGAGGTCGACGACCTTGAGGACGATCTCATGCATGCCGGTTGGCGAGGGGACGGTCATGGATGGGCTCGACTCCCGTAGGTGATCTCCGGCGAGCCACCCGGGTGTTGCCGGATAGCCTCGCCCCGCATGTACGGTGAGCTCCTGAAGCGTCAGTGGCCGACGCCGACCTCGTCGGCGAGCTTTTCGAACTCCGGCTTGACGTCCTGCAGGGTCGGCAGGCCGAGGTCGCGCAGCTGCTTGTGCACCTTCTGGGCGGCGTCCGAGCTCAGGTCGTCACGGAACATCTCGCGGACCTTCTCGGCGGATCCATACTCGTGATAGCTCTCCTTGGTGCTCTGCGTCGTCTTCTGCAGATCCTTCAGCTTCTGCTTGTCGTCACCCTTGTAGTCGTCAGGAGACGCCTGGAGCACCGGGTCGAAGGCTTTCTTGTCGAGCAGGTCGAGCAGCTTCATGCGTGCGTCGTTCGCCATCGTGGGTTCCTCCTGATCTCGGGCATCGTGCGGCTGCACGGCACCACGGCGATGATCGCTCTCCAGGGATGCCATGATCTAGGCATCCCGGTCGGGTGAGCTCCGCGCACCTGGCATGCCATGCGCGTGACCACGTTACAGGGGACCTCCTGCCCGCATGCCAGCGCAGGGCTACCCGGTCGGGGAGGATGTGGAGGCGTGGCTGATGGCGTCCGGCTTCTGGTGTGGCACGCGCAGCCGCGCCGAGAAGGAGATGACGTCGGCGACCATGCTGTCGATGCGATCGAGCACGCGCTGGCTGTAGATCGCCGCCTCGGGCTTGTAGATCGCGCTCTCCGGCACCGCCACCTGGGTCGGCACGGTAATGCCCTTGAGGCCGCGCACGCAGGTCGTGAGCGCGTCCAGCACGCCCATCGATGTCATGCCGCCGTAGCCCATCACACCGACCGGCTTGCCACCGAGATAGGGCGGGTCGTCCCATGCGAGGAAGATCAGCATGTCGAGGATGTTCTTGATTGCGCCGGAGATGGTGCCATGGTACGTGGGGGAGCAGATGATGAGGCCGTCCGCCTTGCGGACCTCATCGATGAACCAGGCGAGGGTATCGGGGTAGTCCTCCAAGCGCCAGTCGGTGCGGAAGAGGGGCAGGTCGAGGCCGTAGACGGTAGCGAGGGTGGTCTCACAGCCGGCAGATTCTGCCACCTGGAGAGCCTGTTCGAGCGGGATCAGGCTCCAAGACTGCTCACTGGTGGTGCCGCCGAAGCCGAGGATGCGCAGGGGGCGGTCCGGCGGCGTGCCGAGCGAGGCGGCGATGCTGACCGGGTCGACCTGCGGGCGCTCCTTGCGGAGCATCTCGCGTGGAGTGGTGTCCGAGGGGGTGGTCTGGTGGCCCTGGGCCGCCTCGGCGCTGGAGCGATTGAGCACCCCCTTGATCAGCGACCGGACGGAGCGACCGGACTCACCGTTGGGGTTGTCTGCCATGATTGAACATCCTGCGTGCGAGGCGCGATCGATCCATATACCGAAAATGCGCACGGTTCATGCCGCGCGTTTCGGCGTGTTTCCCCGATATCACGATACACCGTGTTGCATTTCGCTGTGTGCGGATGGAAAATCGGGAAGCGCCGGGCGGTGATCCGGCATCCAGTTGACACGGCATCGGATGCGGCACCTGCGGTGCCGGCGCTTCGCGCGGGGATGCTTCGCTGCGCCCAGCATGACGGCTGGGTCGGCGCCAGGACATCTCAGTCGATCTCGCGGACGGGAGTGGCGAGCCAGAGCAGCGGCGCGTAGAGCAGCACGAGTGCGCCGTTGATCGCCAGCGCCGTCTGCAGCCCGAAGACAGCCGCCAGCGCGCCCGCGAGCAGCGCGCCGAGCGGGGTGAAGCTCCAGAAGATCGAGTTGGTGGCCATCACCCGGCCGCGGTAGGCGTCGTCGACAAGCGTCTGGATCAGCGTTTCCTTGATGGTCGAGTAGAGCGCGGTGGTCAAGCCCATCAGGAACATGACCGGCAGCGTGACCAGCATCGACTGCGAGAAGGCGTAAGCGATGAAGAGCACACCGAACAGGCCGACGGCGACGATCACCAGCCGGCCTCGGTGGCGGATACCGGGGAGCCACGCGACGAGCACGCTGCCGATCAGCGAGCCGACACCGACCGCGCCGAGCATGTACCCCAAGCCGCGGCTGCCGACATCGAGGATATCGCTGGCGACGGCTGGCGCGAGGGTGACGTAGCTCATGCCGAGCGCGATGGGGATGATCTCGACCGACATTAGGCTGCGAATGCGCGCGTGCCGCCAGATGTAACCGTACCCCACCTTCATCATGGCGAGGGCGTTGCCGCGGGCTGTCTGTGCCTGCGGGCGCACGATGGTGAGTCCGAGCAGGATCAGCGCGTAGGGCGCGGCGGCGGTGAGGGTGAAGCCGAAGGCGACGGCGAGCCCGGCCGTGGCTATCAGCCAGCCGCCGAGGGTCGGGCCGAGGATGCGTGAGGCGTTGAAGGCCGAGGCGTTGAGGGCGATGGCGCTCTGCATGCGCTGTTTGGGGACGAGCGACGGCACCAGAGACAGGCGTGCCGGCCAGTCGAACCCGACGGCGATGCCGGTGACGATCGAGATGGCGATCAGGTGCCAGTACTCCACGGTGCCGGCGACGACGAGCGCGACGAGGATCGCCATCATCGCCATGTAGGTCGCCTGCACTCCGACGAGCACGCGGCGGCGGTCGACACGGTCGAGGATATTGCCGGCGATGAGGTTTCCGATAAGCTGCGGGCCGGACATGGCGACGTTGAGCATGGCGAGCTTGAAGGGGTCGCCGGTGATCTCGTAGACGAGGTAGCCCATCGCCGTGATGCGCACCCAGGTGCCGGTCAGCGAGAGGGCGAGTGTGCTCCAGTAGCGGGCGAAGTTCGGGTCGCGCAGCGCGACGAAGGCACCTTCGGGCTCGGGAGTGTCGGGCTGTGGCGGCGCCGGCTCCCGCTGGTGCAGGCGCTGGCTCGGTGGTGGCGCCACCAGTGGGCGGGACCGGGTCGTCATGCCGTGATGCTCACTTTGGACGGGGCCTGCGGGCCTGGCGCCGCGCGGCGGGCTGCTGCTCGTGCCACGCTAACAGAGCCGGGCCGGGGCGTAAACGGGCGGACGAGGGTGCTGGCATCCAACCTGCGCGTCGAGATGCGGCGAGTGCAGCCGAACGACGAGAGACAGGGAGACAGCATCATGGCAGACAATCGCGATCGCGTGAACCAGGATCCGTTGGCGAGCACCCGAGGGGTGCAGTCGGAGGAGGTCGGCGATTCGTTCGACGCGCAGATGCGCGACAAGACGCCGGAGCGCATTCGGGAGGGGGCGGCAACGAACGTGACTCCCGGGAGCCAGGAGAAGGAGGTGAGGGAGCTGCTGCCGCAGCTCTCGGACGACGAGGTGAGCCGCCTGGCGGTCCTCGAGCCGGGGACGCAGTTGCCGCAGGGGTCGATCTTTCTCGATCTGAACGACCTGCAGGCCGGGCCGTTCAAGGCGATCGGCGGGCAGGAGGCCGGCAGGGACCAGCGCCTGATCGCCAAGAGCGAGACGGACTACGAGATCTGGAACAAGCTCGCCGGGCGGGATGATGAGCCGGAGATCGAGCGCCCGGAGAGAGAGCAGGGTTCCTGAGTATCGAAAAAGCGATGTGAACGGGCGCCGCGGGCCTCTTGTCTGTACTGGGCAAGAGAGGTGGTCTACCCGACCACCCAACGGGGATCACCCAGGAGCTCATTCTCCTGGGTAATCCTCGTGCTCGCGTTCGCGCATCTTTTTCGAAGGTGCTACGTACCAGCCCCACTGGCGTGGGCACCCAGAAACACTGTTCCATATGACTGAGTGAGGCTGCCAAGTGCGATCGGCGACATCCGGCAGGATACCGGGCTGGGCGGAGCGTGGCGCGGGGCCTGAACCCCACGCACAGATTGGCGCTCCTGGCGTAACCTCAAGTCAAGTGGGGGCGTTCGAAACTAGAGAACAGCGTTGCTGATGCGACGCGTCCGGCGTGTTCTCCAACCTCGATCGATCCTGCAGCCCTACTGAGGAGAGTGTTCTTGACTGTACGGCTCGATGCGCAGGATGCGTCCAACGATCGGCCTGCCTCGCCCCAAGCTGCCCAGCTGCCTGTGCCTCCCACACGCTTGATCGGTCGTGATCGTGACGTAGCCCAGGCAGGAGAGTTGATGCGCCGCTGCGACGTACGGCTCCTCACGTTGACTGGACCCGGCGGTGTCGGAAAGACCCGGCTGGCTCTTGAGCTTGGGGCGGAGCTTGCGCGGGAGTTCGCGGATGGCGCCCGGCTGGTAGACCTCGCTCCGATTCGCGACCCTGCTCTCGTGCCGTTGGGAATCACGCAGGCGCTGGGAATCCGAAGTGACAGCGGTCGACCACCGCCAATTACCCTCATTGAGCACCTGCGCGACCGGTCCCTGCTGCTGGTGCTGGACAACCTTGAGCAGGTGGTCGAAGCAGCACCGGTCGTAGCCCAGCTCCTCGCATCCTGCCCAGGGCTGAAGGTCCTGGCAACGAGCCGCATCGCCCTAAATGTCCGCGTGGAGCACGAGTACCCTGTGGCTCCACTGTCCCTGATTGATCCCGTTCACCGCTTGAATGGAGCAACAGCAGCGACTTCACCCGCGGTTGCCCTCTTCGTGGAGCGGGCACGTGCAGCATCTCCGGACTTCAACCTGACCGACGAGAACGCGTCGGCCGTCGCACAGGTTTGCGCGCGGGCAGACGGTCTGCCCCTGGCTATCGAACTGGCGGCTGCGCGTGTCAAGGTGCTTCCACCCGACACCATGTTGGAGCGACTCCAATCCCGACTCGATCTGCTTTCGGGTGGCCCTCGCGACCTGCCGGCCCGCCTTCGGACGATGCGGGATACGATTGCCTGGAGCTATGGACTCCTCGATCGGGATGCGCAGGCACTGTTCCGAGGCGCTTCACTCTTCGTCGGCGGCTTCGTGTTTGAAGCTATCGAGGCCGTAGCAGACGACATGGAAGCGATCACTATCCTGGACAACATCACCGCGCTGGTGAGCCAGAACCTGCTGATTCAGGACACCATCGACGGACAACCCCGTTTCCGATTGCTCGAGACGATCCGGGAGTACGGTATCGAGCGACTGGGGGCCGAGGGGGAGGTCCATGCGATGCGATCCCGGCACGCGGCCTGGTGCCTGGAGCTTGCCGAGGAGGCCGAGCCGGAGCTGATCAGGGAAGCGCAAGGGCGGTGGCTGGATCGGCTGGAAGCCGAGCAGGACAACATGCGGGCAGCGCTCGATTGGTTGCTGGCTCATCGAGAGGCGGAGGCCGGCCTCTGCCTGGCATCCGCACTGTGGCGCTACTGGGCAACGCGTGGCGACCTGCGGGAGGGATACGACTGGCTGGAGCGAGCCGTGGCTCAGGACGCCCAGGTTCCTGCGGCGATGCGCGGGAAGGCGCTGCAGCGGCTCGGCAACCTGGCGCTCGACCTCGGCGAGTACACAGCCGCCCGTGCTCATTACGAGGCGAGTCTCACCATACGACGCCCTCAGCGTGATGCAGCCGAAATCGCGGAGCCGCTCAACGGACTCGGTCTGCTGGCCTTCCATCAAGGGGACTACGCTGAAGCCCAGTGCTACCACGAGGAGAGCCTGCAACTGCGCCGGTCCTGTGGAGATGCCCATGGCCTGGGCAACTCCTTGGTGAACCTCGGCGATGTTGCGGCTGCTCAAGGCGACTACGAGCGGGCCGAAACCCTGTATCAGGAAGCGCTGGCCGTGCGGCGGCGGATGGGCGACACCGACGGCATTGCCTACTGCCTCTTCAACCTCGGCGATATCGCCTGGGGGCGGGGAGATCAGGCAGCAGCCAGCGCCAGGCTTGAAGAGAGCCTTGCCCTGTTCCGCCGAGTGGGTGATCGACTGGGTGTCGGCTACGCCCTGCACAGCCTCGGTCGCGTGGCTCACGCCGAGGGGGACAACCGGCAGGCAGCGGCCCTCTACGGCGAGGCGCTCCCCCTCCGTCAGGAGCTGGGAGACAAGCGAGGCATCATCGAATGTGTGGAAGGGCTGGCGGCGGTTGCCAGTCAAGCACGCATCGAGCGCGCGGTGTCCCTCTTCGCCGCAGCAGATGCCTTGCGGACAGCGTTCAATGCCCCGCTCCGTCCCGCGGACCGTTCCGTGCAAGAGCGGGAGTTGGGTGCCATGCGAGCGAGTTTGGGAGCGCAGCCTTCCGACGCGGCTTGGGCAGCCGGGTTATCGCTGTCCCTTGGCCAGGCGATCACGGAAGCGGCGCGGATTGCCAAGCGAGTCGCGACAGACAGGGAGACGCTGCCGGCCGGGCTCAGCGAGCGGGAGGTCGAGGTGCTCCGGCTGGTGGCTGCTGGTTTTACCAACGCGCAGATCGCTGACACGCTCTACCTCAGCCCTCACACAGTCAGTGCCCACCTTCGTCGGATTTACAGCAAGCTGGATGTCAATTCGCGCAGTGCCGCCACCCGGTATGCCGCTGATCACGGTCTTGTCTGAGGTTCGATTCGCTCGATAGGCTGTCATGGCGTATCGCCGGAGATGGCCAGGAGCCAAAGCCTGCCACACACGCCGCGGTGATCCGAGATCGCATCGCCCGCGCCACTGGGCACGTGCGCGCCAGCAGCGATTACCACGAGTGATTAGTCAATTCATGTGATGGCCTGGAGCATGAGCCTCGGTAGGATGAGGGTGCGGTGAGGAGCCGCACCTCACGAGAGGCGGGGCCGTATATGCGTAAAGGAGTGAATGGCATGGTACGTCGCCGACGGCACGTCACGGACATGCCGGTCTTCCGTACGATGCGAAGTGTGACAATCGCGGTCGTGGTTGTCGCACTCTGGATGGCGTTTGCCACGCCGCTTGGAGCTCAGACGGATGAGCCAACCGTCGTGCTCTGCAACGAGGCGACCGGAGAGATAGTCGAACTCCCCGAGTGGATCGCCGAGGGCGCCCTGCACTTCCCGGCCCACCCGGCCACCGAGGCTGAGATCGCAGCAGGCGAGTGTGCGGTCACCGCACCCGAGTTCGGAGAGGGCAACGGCGGAAACGGGGTGGTGACCCTGCCCGTGCCGACGGCGGTCGACCCGGTGAGTTGCGGGCACTTCGAGACGCAGGCCGATGCGCAAGCTTACTTTGACTCCACCGAACTCGATGATCCCAGCGTGCTGGACCCGGATGGCGACGGGATTGCCTGCGAGTTCCGGTTCGGCGAGGTGAACGGCGGGACAGAGGAAACCCCGGCCTCGTTCGAGCCGCAGACGAGCGCGCTGCTGATCAACAAGCACACCTGCCCGAGCCTCGAGGCCGCGCAGGCCGAGGTGCCGCGCTGCGAGCTGGGTGACGCCGGCATCCGGTTCGAGGTGATGACCACCGACGGAGCGGAGGTGGGAGCATGCGTGACCGAGGTGGTGACCATTCAGACCGTCGAACGGGCGGCCTGCTGGGTCGAGAACGTTCCGCTCGGCACGGTGGTGGTCACCGAGGACGTCTCAACCCTGCCGCCGGGGACCGCGCCACTGACCGAATCCCAGACCGTCACCGTTCGTGATCCCAGCACCCAGGGGCCGGACTACATCAATACCGCCGTCTTCTACAACGTCCCGGTGGTCGGGGAGGAGCCACCGACTGATGGCGATCCTGACGGCGGTGGGAATACCGACGGCGAGGTAGAAGGTGGTGACACGGGAACCGGCGTCGTGCAGCTCCCCGACACGGGCACGGGCAATGTCGCACCGGACGCACGCTACC
>DASYWL010000063.1:0-3031 GCA_035936055.1 Thermomicrobiales bacterium | reverse complement strand
AGCCTGGATCGTTCTGACCCTCTTTACCTACCCATATATCTACGTGAGCGTTCGTGCCGCCTTGGCGGGCCTGGACCCCTCGCTCGAAGACGCATCTCTGTCGCTCGGATACGGGCGATGGCAGACGTTCTTTCGCTGCGTGTTGCCGCAGTTGCGGCCGGCCGTCGCGGCAGGGGCACTGCTTGCCGCGCTCTACACCATCTCCGACTTCGGCGTCGTCACGCTCCTTCGCTACGATGTCTTCACTCGTGCCATTTACGTGCAGTACCGCTCCAGCTTCGATCGCAGTGGGGCTGCAGTGCTCGGGTTGCTTCTGGTTCTTTTCGCAATTGGGCTGGTCGTTGCGGAAGCTTGGGTGCGCGGGCACAGCCGCTACCACTCGCTCGGTAGCGGTTCGAGGCGACGCGCGCGGAAACTCCCGCTCGGGCGCTGGAAGGTTCCGGCCCTGCTCTTCAGCGGAACCGTCGCGGCCCTGGCGCTCGGGATACCGCTCTTTGTCCTTGTCTACTGGATCGTGCGTGGAGTATCGGGTGGCGAAGGGCTCGATCGCCTGCCTGCACTGGTTGCCAACAGCTTCCTGGCCGGCGGGCTTGGTGCCGTTGTGACGACGCTGGCGGCGCTGCCGTTAGCGATCCTGGCGGTTCGGTACCGCGGGATGATTCCTCAGCTCGCTGCTGGTATGTCCTACCTGGGCTACGCGCTCCCGGCGATCGTGATTGCCTTGGCGTTCGTCTATTTCGGAGCGAACCACGTCGCCTGGCTCTACCAGACGCTCCCGTTGCTGGTGATCGCCTACGCGGTCAGGTTCCTGCCACAGGCTGTCGGAGCACAGCGGCTCTCGTTGCTGCAGATCAACCCTCGGCTGGAGGAGGCGTCACGGTCACTGGGCAGATCCCAGGCGGGAACCGTCGCACGGATCACCGTTCCACTGGCGCAGCCGGGCGTGCTCACCGGTGCTGCGCTGGTGATGGTGACGGTCATGAAAGACCTGCCGATCACGTTGATCCTGGCGCCTATCGGATTTACCACCCTGGCGACGGAACTCTGGCAGTTCACCAGCACCGGTGCCTATGGCCGCGCCGCAGCGCCTGCGCTCGCGCTCGTGCTGATCTCGATGATCCCTTCGCTCCTGCTCACCGGTCGGCACAGTGACACGGACGCCGTGAGCTCCTGACAGCAGGGGGTACACTCCATATGGGATCTCGAGTCCGATCCTGCACGAGTGCACCACATCGGAGTACCATGTCACCTGCCGCCGACAACCCACTCCCCACTGCTGCGCCATCGGCGCTTGCCGTCGGCGGATTGACCAAGGCATTCGATAGTTATCCAATCGTCACCGATGTGTCGTTCGACGTGCACCAAGGGGAGTTGGTGGCACTGCTCGGGCCGAGTGGGTGCGGCAAGACGACCACGCTGCGAATCATCGCCGGCCTGGAGCATCAGGATGCCGGTAATGTGACCGTCGGGGAGAAGGTTGTCGCCGACCGGAGCACGTTCGTTCCAGCCGAGCGGCGCAAGATCGGCATGGTCTTCCAGGATTACGCGCTGTTCCCGCACATGAGTGTCGGCAAGAACGTTGCCTATGGCCTGCGGCGTGGCCGCGAGTCAAGCGAGCGTGTCGACGAAGTGCTCGAGTTGGTCGGCCTGCTGGAGCTGAAAAACCGCTTGCCATCAGAGCTGTCCGGCGGCCAGCAGCAACGTGTCGCGCTTGCCCGGGCACTGGCGCCGGGGCCCGATCTGGTCATGCTGGATGAGCCCTTCTCCAATCTGGACCAGAAGCTCCGGGTGTCGGTGCGTCGCGAGGTGCGGGCGATTCTGGTCGAGGCGGGAACCACGGCGGTCCTGGTCACCCACGATCAGGAGGAGGCCCTCTCGCTTGCCGATCGCATTGCGGTCATGAATCGTGGCCGGATCGAGCAGATGGGCAGCCCGGAGGAGCTCTATCACCGGCCGGCAACGCGCTTCGTGGCGGGCTTCATCGGCGACGCGCAGTTCCTCCATGCCAAGGCACGGGAGCGCACCGCCAGCACCGTGCTCGGTGACGTGCCCATCGTCAATGAGTCCCATGGCGAGGTCGATCTGCTGGTCCGACCGGAGTACATCCGACTCGATCGCTCCCGACCGGAGGACGGGGTCGTGCATGGGCAGGTGTTGAGCCGCGAGTACTTCGGGCATGACCAGCTGCTCATGGTGCGCCTCGATGGTGGCTCCACCGTGACCGCCCGTCTCGGCGCGTACAGTGGAATCCGGCCCGGCGATGGGGTGTGGGTATCGGTTCGCGGAGCGATGGTCGCGTTCAAGACCGACCATCCCTTGGAGACCGGCGGGGATGGCTGATTCAAGCACCGCGCTGACGGTCAGGGGTGCCGAGGCGATGCGAGACCTCGGCCGGCAGATCGGACAGCAGCTGCGCGCGGGGGATGTGCTGCTCCTGCACGGCGACCTCGGCGCCGGAAAGACGACGCTGGCGCAGGGCATTGCTGACGGCCTGGGAATTGAGAGCGCCGTCCAGAGCCCGACCTTCACGCTCATGGCGGAGTACGCGGCAGCAGTCGGCGACCGCTCCCCGGGGACGCTCTATCACCTCGATCTCTACCGGCTCGATGATCCTCAGGAGCTCGGCGAGATCGGTTGGGAGGAGGCGATGGCGCCGGAGCAAGGGGTCACCGTGGTCGAGTGGCCCGAGCGTGCTGGCGATTGGCTGCCGGATCGATTCGTGCTCGTCTCGATCGCGTACCAGGATGCCGGTAACCGGAAGGTGACGATCACCAGCACGCCGCCGGATCGCGCGGCTGAACTGATAGCGTCGATGGAAATGGGCTGATGGCGACCTGGCGTGGCGCGGTGGCGAAACCGGGGATGGTTTGTCGCCACCCCCAGTTTGCTCGCATTACAGGAGTAGCCGTGCGCTGAGCGCTGGAGAGACTACCCCTCGGGCTCGACCGACTCGAGCTGCTGGACGACCGGCTCCGCCTCTTCCTCAAGGGTCTGGGCGACATCCGGGAACACGTCGCCGGCATCCTCGGTG
>DASYWL010000062.1:0-4379 GCA_035936055.1 Thermomicrobiales bacterium | reverse complement strand
ATCCTCAGCGACCAGACCTCGTGCGCCCGGCTGTGTAGCACGCCGAAGAAGTAGTCATCCTCGCGAGGAAACACAACAAGTTGGTGATCTGGGACCACAGACTGGTCCGCCCAGATAAAGACGCAATGCTTGGCGACGGTGGGTGTGCAGATGAATCGGTCCAAGTCCTCTAGTTTCGCGCGCAAGCCTTGGCGCGGCTCCGTGTGAACCCACCTTTTTTCCCTGTAGGATTTTCGTGGATTCTGGTCTCGCTTCGGTTTCACGTTGTGCAGTACGTGTTCAAACGGTCGCTCATACATCGCCGCCTTGGCTTCAGTTCTATCCAGCCCAAAATCAACGATCCAGTTGTCCTGACTGCGACAGACAATGTCGTAGCCGTTCAATCGAGGTTTGACCACGTCGGAATTTGTTCGGCCATTTGGATTGGTGGGAAGATGCAGCCATTCTCGGGCAACGGAACCCGGGATATCAAAAGGACCTCCTTTCTGAACTCCGAAATAGGCAAGCTCCCGATTCTCGGCGAGTCGCTCTGAACGGGTCATATCGACGGTCCCTGTTAAGTCAGCATTGATATCTTCAACAGGTTGACCTTGAAGAAGTCGCTCTTTTTCACTGCCGTTGTCGAAGCCAACGATTGATATCCGTACGGCAGCATCGCCACCGACCACCCAACGCTCGTCCGACCACGCCATGAAGATGTCGCCGGTCTCCTTGATTCGATCGAGTACCCTCCGATTTGCTCCACCCCGAATCGAGTTGGTCGCTAGCAGGCCGGCCCGACGCGCTAGCTCGTCGTCGATAGCGTGTCGGGCTTGCTCGAAGAAGGAGCAGCAGAGGTCTGACCCAGCCGGAACCACCTCCATGTAAACACTTCGGAGTTCCGCAACGTATGACTGGCCAAGCTCGTGACGCATGGCCTTGTCGCCAAGAAACGTCGGGTTGCCGATGATGATGTAGTCCGCCTTGGGCCAGACGGTTCGCTGCACCTTGCCGGCCCGCTCCTCCAGCAGCGCGTCCTGCAAGCGGATCGTCTCCAGGTCCTCCAGCACCGGCTCCCGCCAGCCGAACCCGTTGCCGATCATCCACTGCAGATACCCGATCCAGATCACCACCTGCGCCAGCTCCTGCGCGTAGGCGTTGATCTCCAGCCCCATCACTTGCCGCGGCCCGACCTGCGGCCACGCCATCGGCATGCCGCCCTCCGTCGCGCCCAAGGTGATCGCCTCCTTCTCCAGATTCAGTAGCTGGTTGAGCGCCACGTAGAGAAAATTGCCGCTGCCGCACGCCGGGTCGAGGATCGTCACCCCCGCCAGTTCCTCGCGGAAGGCCCGCAGCGTCTCGCTGGATGCGGTTCTGGTTCCGGGTGCGGGCGCTAGCGCTCTTCGCCTCGTCCCGCTTCTCGACCAGCCCCTCCAGTTCGGCGCGGGCCTCGTCCCACCGGCCGCGCAGTGGCTGCATCACGACCGGCTCGACCACCCGCAGGATGTCGTCGCGGCCGGTGTAGTGCGCGCCGAGTTGGGAGCGCTGGGCGGGGCCGAGCGAGCGATCGAAGAGGGTCCCGAAGATGGCGGGCTCGACCTGGCTCCAGTCGAGGTGGCTGGCGCTGTCGAGGGTGGCGACATCCGCCGGCGTCAGCTCCAGCGCCTTCACTTCACGGAAGAGACCGCCGTTGAAGTGAGGGATGGTCTCGTAGGCGACGTGGCCGCCGCTGCCCATGGTTTCCAGCAGCCGCCGGGTCTCGTCGCGCAGGGCGGCGGGGTTCTGCTTGCCGAAGTCGAGCAGGCGGCTGAAGATTCGGTTCGGCAGCAGGCCGGTGTCCTCGGCGAAGAGGCAGAAGAGGAGCTGGACGAGGAAGTGGGCGACGTCGTGGGGGCCGTGCCCGCGCGATCCGAGCGAGCCGGCGAGCTCTCCGAAGCGTTTCGCGGCCTCCTCGGTGACGCCCTCCCGGCCCCGGCCGGAACGACATCGGCTTGGTCCACATCCGCCGCAGGGCGTCCTGGCTCTCGCGCTCGGCGAAGGTGTCGAGCGTGATCTCGATCGTCTCCTGCGTCGTGTTCGTGAAGTTGGTGCGGATGACGATGCGGTTGAGGTCGGAGACGACGAGCAGGGGAGGGTTCTCGAGATGGTCCTTGTAGCGTAGGAGCTGGTCGTAGGCCTTGCCGAGGTCCTTGTCCGGGCCCTTGTACTCCCACGCGAAGTGCCCGCGGTACCAGACGTCGGCCCAGCCGCTGCCGCCGGTCGACTTGGTCGCGCCCTTCTCGAAGGTGTAGGTGGCGCCGTGCTTGTCGACCTCGGCGGGCGTCGGCACATCGAGCACGCGGCAGAGGTCGAGGAAGTGCTCCTGGGCGGCGGAGCGCTCGGTACGCGTGACGCCGCGCCATTTCTCGACGAATTCGACGGGGTGCATGGGGTGCGGCTCCCGGTGGTGACCCGATGATGGCAGTTGCTGTCTCCATCCATACCGGAGCCGAGTCGAAACCATGCGTGGGAACCTACGGCTGCCGTCCGGGCAACAGGGCGCCGGCACAAGGCCGACGCTACGGGTGGCCCCCGCGATACCTGTGCTTTGGGGTTGGGAGGCGCTAGACCGTGCGGCGCACGTCGTCGCGAGGGCGGTCCCGCAATCCTTCGAGCACGGTGAGCTCCCGGCTGTCGAGCAGCTCGGGGTGGCAGATCCGGGCGCCGAGCGTGTCCCCGATGGCTTGCTGGAAGCGCGGGTCCTCGAGCGGCAGGGTGCCCAGAACCTCGACGCCCAGCGGAACCGCACCGGGCTGAACGGCGATCACCCACACCTGCCAGGTGCGCTGCGACAGCGGCGGGCAGGCCACCACCGCACCGGTCTCCGCGTCCACGCCGATGAGGAGCGCGTCGGCATCGCCGTATGCCTCGACGACCGACGCCTGCAGCATCGAAACGATCGTGTCGGCGGTCATGATCATCGCATTCCTTCCAATGCGCTTCGGGCGGTCGTCGGCGACCGCTGCGTTGACCACTGCGCCGCTCCAAATCACAACTTGCATGCCATGAAGTCGGGTATGTGGCCGGGCAGGGCTACGGGCAGGGCACCGCGCCCGTCCGTGCCAGGACCGCACGCTGCCACTGGTATGCAGGAGTACAGGTGGTCTATCAAGGCCAGCTTGGCCTCCGGGATCGTGCCTGTGGATGTGGTGGTACGGACCCGACTCGGGTGGTCAGGCAGCCGTAACCGTATGTGTGACATCGAACTCGCTATCCCGAGCTTGGGGGGTGGAACAGAGTGCCGGCATGGAGCCGACAAGGGACAGGACGGAGGCCGCCGAGGATGCAGGTGTGGAGCTGGTGGTGGTGGTCGGCAGCCCGCGTCGACGAGCGGGCGTAGCACGATGAGGCGCCGGCAGCGCTGCTTCAGCAGTTGATGGAAGCGATGCCGGCGTCGTCGACCTCCTGGAGGCTAGGAACTCCAGCGCCGGCAGCGGCGAATTCCACCACGCGGGCTGAGGTCACCAAGACCGGCCGGTCGGCGCCAGGCATTCGGTAGGGCGATTAGGCAAGCCTACCGATGTGGGCGGTCGGCGCCATCTGCAGAATGGGATCAGTGGCACGGGCCACACCCCCAGCACTGACGCTGGACCCATTCACAGCAGAACGCGAGGGCCGCCATGACCTTCACCGATCGTTCCACCACCCGTCGCGATTCGTCCCTCACCATGACCCGCCGCTCCGCCATCCGCGCCGTTGGCGGTGGCGCGGCCGCCCTCCTGACCGTTGCCACGGTCGGCGTCGCCGGCGCTAACCACACCTCCCAGCTCTACACGGTGAGCGCCAATGCCAACTTCCGCATCGGACCGGGCACCAACTACGCAATCATCGCCGTGATCACCAAGGGATCGACCTTCACGCTGAACGAGCAGACGCAGAACGGCTACGCCGGCATCATCTCCAACGGCCGCAGTGGCTGGGTGCTGGCATCACTCGTCGTCGCGGCCGGCTCGACCGGCACCACCCCGGTGATCTCGGGCAGCGCGTGGACTGCCGACTACGTCAACCTGCGGTCGGGTCCCGGCACGAGCTACCAAGTGCTTCGCGTTGTGCCAAAGGGAAGCCAGATCGGCACCAGCACCACCGTGAAGAACGGGTTCCGCTACGTCTCGCACAATGGTTTGGCCGGGTGGATGGCGGACAGCCTCATCAGCGCCACCAATCCCGATGACCAGGGTACCAACTACAAGACGGCGACGGTCAATCTGAACCTGCGCGCCGAGCCGAGCACCTCGGCGAAGGTCCTGACGGTGATCCCGGCGGGCGCCAAGGTGCAGCTGCTGCACACGCAGGTGGGGCAGTACGGGAACGCGAACTACAACGGCATGCAGGGTTGGGTCGCGCCGGCCTATCTCAAGTAG
>DASYWL010000061.1:0-11479 GCA_035936055.1 Thermomicrobiales bacterium | reverse complement strand
CCTGCTGGAAGGCCCGCCGGGTGCGCATCACTGTCCGTGCCTACCGTCGAATGCTGGGACCGACCAGCCCCGCCCTGTGTTTCTCCGACCCACTCAAGATCCGTCAATCGGCGTTGCAGGCAGGCATCCTGCGACTCAGGTACAGTAGCGTGCGATTACGAAGGAGAATTGTTTAATGCTGGTCGATACCGCACGAATACATGTGAAGGCGGGCAATGGGGGTAACGGATCGGCTTCCTTCCGTCGTGAGAAGTATGTTCCCAAGGGCGGTCCGGACGGCGGCGACGGAGGAAAGGGCGGTGACGTTCTGCTTCGCGTCGTGCCGAATCTCAACACGCTGCTGCCGTTTCAGTACGTCCATCTGTACAAGGCGGAGAATGGCGGTGACGGCGCAGGCCGCAACAGAAATGGCCGCAAGGGCAAGGACACCATCGTCAAGGTCCCACCTGGCACCGTCGTCTTTCTTGAGGAGGCCGGCGAGCAGATCGCCGACCTCACCGAGCCCGGCGAGGAGCTAGTCGTCGCACGGGGGGGCAAGGGCGGTCTCGGCAACGTTCACTTCAAGAGCTCAACCCGGCGGGCACCGCGCGTTGCCGAACTGGGCGAGCCGGGCGAGGAGCGCCGGCTACGGCTGGAGCTGCGCTTGATCGCTGATGTCGGGCTCGTCGGCCTGCCAAACGCTGGCAAGTCCACGCTCCTCTCGACGGTGACCAAGGCTAAGCCGAAGGTCGCGGACTACCCGTTTACTACACTCCAACCGAACCTCGGCGTGGTCGAGATCGGAGGTGCGGGCGGCCAGACCTTTGTGATGGCCGATATCCCGGGATTGATCGAAGGGGCGGCTGGTGGCGCCGGGCTGGGCCACGAGTTCCTTCGGCACGTCCAGCGGACGAAGGTGCTGATCCACGTGCTGGACGCATCGGGCGGCCTTGAGGGGCGCTACCCGATCGAGGACTTCCAGACCATCATGGAGGAGATCGAGACATTCGATCCGGAGATGGGTGAAAAGCCGATGTTTGTCGCACTCAACAAGATCGACCTCCAGGAGTCACGCGACAACGTCGATCGTCTCCGGTCCTGGCTTATAGAGCAGGGCTACGAGCGCATCTACGAGATTTCGGCCGCGACCGGCGAGGGCACTGATCCGTTGGTGCAGGATGTCGCCGCCCAGCTGCGCGAGATCCTGGAGCGGGAAGCCGAGCAGAAGCGATCGGCGGAGGAGCAACCGAAGCGCCGAGTTTACACGCTCGGCGATGTCGATGAGCGGGCGTGGGACGTGGAGCGCCTCTCGAAGCACCACTTTCGGGTATTGGGCGTTGGCATCGAGCGCTTCACGCGCATGACCAACTTCGACGTGCCCGATTCGGTCGACCGGTTCCAACGGGTGCTTGAGGGCAGTGGCATCCAGGCCGAACTCGAGCGGCAGGGCGTACAGGAGGGCGATACCGTCCATATCGCCGACTTCGAGATGCCGTGGGGCGAACAGGACGAGGAGGGCAACGTGCTGAGCGCCGATCAGTTCGTGCGGGCGGCACTCGAGGCGGAGGCGGAAGCCTCCCGCTCCGTCGACGACTCCGACGAGGGGTAGACGCCCCGGTAATCTTCCGGCAGAAGCTCGGCAATAGCCCACATCATGCGATCTGCTGCCTGCTCCGGGCTGAGCCTGCGTCCGTCGTTTCCGGTTTTTGGAAGCGTGAACGGTTCGCCGATGCGGATGAATATCCCGGGATGGTCGGCGACAGGTCGCACGGCCGGCGGGCGCTTCCCGTTGAGCGGCAGGCGCTCGGACCCCGTAATCGCGACCGGCAGAATCGGCACGTTGGCCTGATTGGCAATGAACCCTGCCCCTGCGCGCGCGGGGCCGAGGCGCATCGTCCTGCTGCGGGTTCCCTCGGGGAAAAGGCCCACTGCGACGCCGTGCTGCAGCCGAGCGATCGCGCTGCGCACGGCCCTGCGGTCACTCTTGCCTCGAACGACTGGGAAGTTGCCGAACTTGCTCACCAGCCAACCGAGTGGCTTGATGCGGTAGATCTCCTCCTTGGCCATGAAATGCAGTGGGCGCGGGAAGACGATCTCGAGCAGCACCGGATCGGCGTTGTGCAAGTGGTTGGAGACAACAAACACGCCGTTTCCTTCCGGCGGGATGTTGTCCATGCCCTCGACGCGCACGCGGAGTACGAGCCAAATGAAGGCATAGAGTGGGATTCGGATGAGCTTGCGCCAAATCCCACGGACCGTTCCCGCTTCCGGATCGGGCGCCCCGTGGCCTGCCAAGTCGCTCATCGGGCAGTTCCGGTGTCGAGTTGTCGCGCACTGGCCAGCTCAGTAATCTCGTGAACGATGTCTTCGACATCGCGTCCATCCGTCACGATGGTGATCGCATCGTGGGCGCGTCGGAGCGGTGAGACCGGGCGGTCGGCATCGAACTGGTCCCGCCGTCGAAGGTCCTCGAGGATTGCGGAGTAGGACATGTCGATGCCGCGCTCCTGCATGTCCAGATAGCGGCGGCGAGCGCGTTCCTCCACGCTCGCGTCGAGCCAGATCTTGAGTCCAGCGTCGGGGATGACCATGGTGCCGATATCCCGGCCGACCAGCACTGCGGCGATTCCGTCGGCGATCTCCCGCTGCAGGTCGAGCAGCGCTCCGCGGACCTGGGGATGTGCGGAGACAGCGGAGACGTTGGCATCAATCTCCGGTCGTCGAATCTCCCAGGTCACATCATCGCCGTCGAGCAGCACATCGCTGGTGCGACCGTCCTCCACGGTTGCAGGGCATAACTCGATCGTCGCCTCGGAGGCGAGCGCGGCGAGCCGGTCGCCGTCAGCGATCGGTGTGCCGGTGCGCAGCGCCAGCAGGGTAACCACGCGGTAGAGCGCTCCCGTATCGAACAGCAGGGAATCGAGCTCATCGGCAACCTCGGCTGCCACGGTTGACTTACCCGCGGCGCCGGGGCCGTCGATTGCGATGACTTTGCGATGATCGTACGTTGTCATTTCGGCCCATTCTGCCTTCTGATCGGCTGCCCTGGCGGGTCTCCGTCGGCTCACCTTTGCGCTCGCCGCGCAGTCCGGGTCCGCGTTGCTGTCCGCTCGCACCTGCACCCTTGTGGGTGAAGCCCCCGACTGGCTCACGCACGATCGTGCGGCGACTGTTGATGTGGTCGGCAGCCTCCTCGGCTAGGTCGACAGCCTGGTAGAGCTGGACCAGCTCGCCGGGCGTGAGATCCCGCCACGCGCCGGATGGAATGCCCTGGAGTCGCAAGGGGCCGAGGCGGGTCCGCCGCAGCCGCGTGATCTCGATGCCGACGGCCTCCATCATGCGTCGTACTTCGTGGTAGAGCCCCTCGTGGATGACAATGCGGATGGCGACGCCCTCTGACGTTTCCCGAAAGAGCCTGGCATCTTCCGGCACGACCTTGTAGCCGTCGACGTCGATGCCCTGCCGCAGGCGCTGCAGCTGGGTCTCCGTCGGCCGCTGGTCGGTGAACGCCAGATATTCCTTGTCGACCCGGTAGCTCGGGTGCATGACCCGGTGGGCCAGATCGCCGTCGTTCGTGAGCAGCAGAAGCCCCTGCGTATTGCGGTCAAGCCGACCGACGGGGTAGACCCGCTCGCGCACGTCGACCAGGTCCATCACCGTCCAGCGGTCGCGCTCGTCGCTGACCGTGGTGATGAAGCCGGTCGGCTTGTTGAGCATGACGTAGCGAGGGGGTTGTGGTCGCAGCACCTTGCCATCGACGCGAATCTCGTCCCGGTTCGGCCTGACTCGCGTGCCGAGCTCGGTGACGACTCGACCGTTCACCTGCACGCGACCGTCGAGCATCATCTTTTCCGCTGCCCTGCGAGACGCCACGCCGCGCTGTGAGAGCACCCGCTGCAAACGCTCGCCCTGGTACTCCCGAATGCTCTCATGCTCGTCGTCGCGTCGCCGATCGCTCATGCCGCTATCGCCACATTACCTGACGTTGCGCTTGCCGCCTCCAGCGGCAGGGAGCCAACCCGAACCTGATCGTAATAGATATCGATCGTCCCGCCTCCATCGGGGTTGAGGGCGAGCTGGTATCGGGTCTGCGTGTCCTCCCGCACGGCGACTGGAATGGTCGGGTTCCCGGCGATCTGAACGTCCCACACAGCCAGTTCGGTGGGCAGGTTGACGAAGGTCTCGGCGTCGGCGAGCGGCAGCCAGGCGAAGGACGTGTCCATGAACTGGAGCAGCTGGGACGCGTCGGCCCAGCGCTCGTCCGTGGTGATCATGCCACTCGCGTCATAGGCCAACTCGGCGCCCAGCACGGCGGTGATCACGGTCGAATTCGCATTGTTGACCTGCCGCGCCAGCACCACACAGCCGCCGGCATCATCGGTTGAGCCGGTCTTGATGCCGATCACGCCGGCCTCTCCTAGCAGCTGGTTGGTCGTCGAGGCCTGATACTGGCGCGCCTCCGGTCCGGCGGAGATGAATGAGTAGCCCGGCTCTCGCACCACCTTGGCGAGAAACTCGTTCTTCATCAGCATGCCGCTCAGGATCGAGATGTCGTGGGCGGAGGAGTAGTTGTTCGGGGCGTCGAGTCCGTGCGGGTTGGTGAAACGACTGTTTTCGAGTCCATGCCGGTCGACGAAGGCGTTCATCTCGGCAACGAATGCGTCGAGCTGGGCGATTGGATCGTCGCTCCTCGAGAGAATTCCGCCCACGTAGCGCGCCAGGGCGGTTGCGGCATCGCTGCCTGAGGGGATCATCAGGCCGTAGAGCAGCTGCGACACCGTGAGCGTGTCTCCCGCCTGCAACTGCATGTTGGAATATAACGGGTCGTCGACCAGGTCGTCCGCAACGATCATCACCTTGTCGCTCAGCTCGGTATGCTCGACGGTTACCAGCGCGGTGACGACCTTGACGACCGAGCCGATCGGCATGCGCTCGTGCTCGTTCTTGGCGAAGAGCTGGATTCCCGTATCGAGATCGAAGGCGTAGACGCCGCGTGCGGAGACATCTGGCACCTGTATGGCGGCAGCGGCTGGCTGAGTAGGGACCCAGAGGGCAGACAGGACGGCGATGACGATGGTGAGCACAAGCGCCGGTCGCCAGGCGCCTGTCCCTGTTGGGGTGGTGACGGTCAAACTCTCTCTCCCGGCCAGGATGTGCGCCGCCCATGTTGCCGCTGGCCAGGTTGGCCAGTGCATGTGGCAGGCGGCTCGGTACTCCAGTATACGTGGAGCGGCCGTGCCGGGGCGAGGGTACCGGGAACACGCGGTACACTCGGAGGAGTCTCCGGACCGCCGGAACTGTCCGAATGACTCTACGACACCAGTCGATCGAGGTCGGTTTGACGGCAGGCGAAGTCCAACGAATCCGGGTCATGGCCGTCGGGGATGTGCACCTTCGGGCGGATGCTCCTATGTCCGTGCAGGAGGGGCTGCGGCTGGCCGCTGACGAAGTCGATCTGGTCCTGCTGACTGGCGACATGACGGACAACGGCCGGAAGATCGAGGTGGAGCAGGTCGCACGGGTCATGGCCGGTGTCGACGCGCCAGTCTACGCCGTTATGGGCAACCACGACCGTCGCACCCTGCGCCGCAAGGAGTTTCGCCGCGCATTGGCGACGGGGGGTGTCGAGTTGCTGGACGGCGAGTCGACCGTGGTTGAAAGCCGGCACGGACTGCGAGTCGGCCTCGTCGGCATCGGCGGCTACGGCGGCGGGTTCTGGCCCGACGAGGCGCCTGATTTGCTCTCGACCCGGTTCAGCCAAGCCGTTGCGGTGCGGGCGCGCCGCGAGGCCGCCCGGCTGGAGGCTGCGCTCGATGCCCTCGCCAGCCACGATACCGATCTCGTCATTGTCACCATGCACTATGCGCCGACGACGACTACACTCGGCGCCGAACCCATGATGAAGCATTGGATGCTGGGCAACTCGGTTCTGGGCCGTGTCGTGGACCGTCACGACGTGGCCCTGGTGCTCCACGGCCACGCGCACCTTGGCAACTACCACGGCGTCACGCCGGGTGGCACCCCGGTACGCAACGTGGCATTGCCGGTCGTCGGTGCGCCGGTGGTGCTAGAGGTCGGCCGTGACGGGGTCGTCGACCGCTACGAGGCCGGCGAGCAGCGGGCAGCAAGGATGATGGCTGCGTCGCGAGATCGGTCGCGAATCCCATGAGCCGTATCCAGGGGACGAATCTCGGAAGCGTGCGGCAGTCGGACGGAGCGATCCGGCTCCACAGACTGGAAAACCCGTACGCGCCGACTGATGCGGTGGCCGAGGCGCTGGCTGATTGTGAGCCCGTCTCGGAGACGGCCGACGAGATGGCGGCAGATATCCGCCGGCGACTCGGGCGTATCGCCGGAGTCGATGAGCGCTGGGTAGTGCTCGCCAACGGCATCGACCAGCTGTACGAGGGTTTGGTGCAGTGGCAAGTCGACAGCGGGCCGTTCGCCGTCTTCCCGCCGACGCAGTTGGGCGAACTCCAGCGCGTGCTTGACAAGGGCGGAGACGTGGAGGTCGCGTCAAGGACCGAGGTGTTTGAGCTCGGGCTGTCAACCACCGCCCGCCGCTTCCCGTTGAATTCAATCAGCGTGGTGCTCTCTCCCAACGATCCGACCGGCACGCTCGTCGATCTCCATCAGCTTGTGCGGCTCTCGCGGCAAAGCCGGCTCGCGGTGATTGACGAGCGCCATGGCGCCTATACCCCACGATCCACCGCGCCGTTCGCACGGGAATTCGACAACGTGGTCGTGCTGCAGTCGATGGAGTGGTGGGCCGGGCTGCGAGAGACGCCCCTGGCATGGGCAATTTGCCCGCCGTCGTTGGGAAACGCGCTCCAGGAGGCGATGGGGGATCCTGAGATACACCGTCCGGCGCTGATCGCAGCGCGCGCCACGCTCGACGACTGGTCATGGCTGCAGGGCACGCTGCGGTGGGTGAGCATGGAGAAGGGGAGGCTCTTCCGACAGCTGCGAAAGCTCAACATGCTGTACACGCCCTATCCGTCTTGGGCGAATTTCGTGTTGACGCGGTTCGCGCGTGGCTCCGTCGACTTCTTCGTGCCGCGGCTGGAGGAGCGGGGGATCGTCGTTCATGTCCCCGATCAGGATCTGCTCCCGGACCACATTCGCGTCAGTGCCGTCTCAGCCGAGACGACCGATGCGCTCAAGCGTGCCCTGATCGACATCGCTCTGGATCTGTGAAGACAGGGTGAAATAAGCCTCTCTGTAGGCGTCCAATGTTGTCGGCCTGGTGCTCGTGCCGATCCAGCTCCCGGTCAGCGATCGCCGCCGATGGCTTCGAGTTGTCGTGAGAAGAGCTGGTCGAGCGCGGTGCTCGCCAGGACAAGCATCTCGTCGAGCGTGCCCGAGGAGAACGGCGCAGCCTCGGCCGTGCCCTGGATCTCGACGAATTGCGATTTCTCGGTCATCACCACGTTGACGTCGACATCCGCCCGCGAATCCTCGCGGTAATCCAGGTCGACCATCGGCACGCCCTTCACGACACCGACGCTCACGGCGGCGATCTGGCTCGTGATCGGATAGCTTCGGAGGCGCTTCTCGTCCATCAGGCGGCGGCAGGCCATCGCCAGCGCGACCCATGCGCCGGTGATGGACGCGCAGCGGGTGCCGCCATCGGCGCGGATGACGTCGCAGTCGAGGATGATCTGACGCTCTCCGAGCTTCTCAAGGCTGACTCCCGCTCGCAGTGCCCTCCCGATCAGACGCTGAATCTCGACCGTGCGCCCCTTCTGTGATCCGCGTGTCGCCTCCCGCTCCGTGCGCTGGCCGGTGGCGCGCGGCAGCATGCCGTATTCCGCCGTCACCCAGCCACGACCGGTTCCCTTCATCCAGCCCGGCACGCGCTCCTCGACGGTCGCCGAGCAGATGACGTGGGTGTCGCCGATCTTGATGTAGGCGGAACCCTCGGCGTGGGGCAGGGCGTTCGGCATGATGGACACCGGCCGCAGGTCTTCCACGGTGCGGCCGTAGGAGCGCTTCACGGGAATCTCAATCGTCATTCAACGTCCTCTTCGGAGGTGGCGTCGGCCCTGGTTCGATCGTAGATCGCACGAACCTCCTGAAGGCGCTCGCCGAGCTCTTGCTCGAACCCGCGATCCGTCGGCTCGTAGTATCGTCGACCCTCAAGATTCTCCGGAAGGTTCTGCTGACCGACCACGCCGCCGTCGTAATCGTGGGCGTAGCGGTACCCACGACCATATTCAGATTCACGCATGAGTTTCGTCGGAGCGTTCCGCAGATGGAGCGGGACCGGGTCGTTGCGGGTCTCGGCGACATCCTGCCTCGCCGCGTTCCACGCCTTGTAGACGGCGTTGCTTTTCGGTGCGAGAGCGAGGTAGACGACCAGCTCGGCGAGGGCGAGTCCGCCCTCAGGCATGCCGAGGAAATGTACCGACTGCTGCGCCGCGATCGCTTTCTGAAGCGCATTCGGATCTGCGAGGCCGATATCCTCGGACGCGGCTCGGACCAGTCGCCGGGCGACGTAGAGCGGGTCGTCACCGCGCTCCAGCATCCGTGCGAGCCAGTAGACCGCGGCATCAGGATCGGAGCCCCGGATCGTCTTGTGCAACGCCGAGATAGTATCGAAGTGGCCCTCGCCGCTCTTGTCGTATGTCGCGGCGCGGCGCTGGGCCGCCTCGGAGACGAGCTCGGCGTCGATCGTGCCGCCCGGCTCGACGCCGGTGGCGGCGTATTCCAGTGTGTTGAGCGCAAAGCGGGCGTCTCCGTTCGCGAGGTTGACCAGCAGCGACCGTCCTTCCGGGGTCAGCGTCAGGTTCTGCTGGCCGAACCCCTTCTCGGGATCCTGCATGGCACGATCAAGCACGCGGTCGATGTCCCCGTCGCTGAGCGATTGCAGCGTCACCACGCGCGAGCGGGAGAGCAAGGGCGCATTGACCTCGAACGACGGGTTCTCGGTCGTCGCGCCGATCAGGATCACGGTCCCGTCCTCGACGTGAGGCAAAATGGCGTCCTGCTGCGCCTTGTTGAAGCGGTGAATCTCGTCGATGAAGAGCACGGTGCGCGTGCCCTGCATGCCGAGGCGCTCCTTCGCCGACGCGATGACGGCACGGAGGTCTGCGACGCCGCTGGTGACGGCACTGACGCTCTCGAAGGCGGCGTTGGTGGTGTTGGCGATGATCCGGGCGAGCGTTGTCTTTCCGGAGCCGGGCGGGCCCCAGAGGATCAACGAGGACAGGCGATCGGACTCGATCGCACAACGCAGCAGCGAGCCCGGTCCGACGAGCTCCTCGTGACCGACCAGATCATCCAGAGTCTGCGGACGCACCCGAGTGGCGAGCGGCGCCCGGTTCGCCAGATGCTGATCGCGCTGGAGATCGAAGAGATCCTTCACTCGCCCGGCTCGTCATCTGCAGCCTCCAGAGCTGCTTCGATCTCGCTGATGCGTCGCTCGAGTTCGCTTCTGTCCTCGATGCCCTGCTCGTGCATCTCCTCGAGCATCGTTTCTAGGCGTTCGAGTTCGTTCATCCATTCCTCCGTGGTTTCCGGCGGTTTGGAATCCGATCGGGGTCGAAACGCGTCGATGGGGTCAGACATGGTCCCCTCCTTGCTGACCGACTATCCCAGCAGGGCAAGCAGCAGGATGGCAATCCCGCCGACTGCGCCAAACTCGACGTAGTCACGTTGCTGGACCCTGCCACTCTCACAGTAGACGAGAATCAGGCCTGCGACGATGTAGAAGACCGCCAGCAGTACCGCACCACCGGCCCAGCCATATGTCGGCCACCAGTCGAGCGCGAACATCGACTGGAAGAGCACCCAGCCGCTGGCCAGTGAGAAGAAGATGCGCCGTGGCGGCGCGACACCGGCACGCTCGAGCGTCTCGAGCGTCAGCAGGAAAGCGATGATGGCGATCAGGGGACCGGCGAGCCAGATATCGAGCTTGTTGAGATAGACGGCGCTGAAGGCGAAGAACGCCACGCCATGCACCACGAGGGTATGGATGGTCGAGGCGACGCGGCTCGACTGTTCGTCGACCTCATCGAGAAGGTCGCGCGAGAGCAGGGCGCCCGCCGTGCCGATGAACGCGATGAGGGGGCTGACCAGCAGCATGAGTTGGTTGTGGAATGTGGCGGCAAGCACGATTGCGGCAAAGGTTGCGACGAGTGGGACGGTCCAGGCGGTCGCCATGGTGGTGCGCAGGCGCGGCTGACCGACTTTCTCGGCGGCGAAGGTGGCGGTGCGCTCAGCGAACTGTGCGCCGGTTGCCGCGAGCACCATGACGACGACGGCGACGATCCAGAAGACGGTCGACGTGCTTTCGAAGACGGGCGGGTCGCCCTCGGCATCGTTTCCGACGGTGATGATCGCGAGGATCAGCACCGCGCCGGCCGTCAGCAAGCTGACCACCACGCCCTGGCCGTAAGCCGGCTGGCGGGACTCGGCGCGGGGAATGCCGAGGCCGAAGATCTTGTGGTGAGTGTCGTCCTCCTGCGACTCATCGACCTCGGGTGGCTCTTGTGGCGGGCGGGATCGTAGCGGATGCCTGCGCTCGTTATCGGTCATACGGACCCCTGTGCTCGGGCTGGCACTAGACGCGGTTCAAGTAGGCTCGTGCCTTCAGGCTGGCGAGTCGGTCTCCGCCTGAATGCGAGCCCAGACGTTTTCGACCTCTTCGGACTCGATGGATCCGGCACGAATCACCGCAATCGTAGCATCATCCTCGACGCGAATAACGGTGGAGGGCTCGCCGCCCGGCGTGTATCCGCCACGGAGCACCATGTCGATCCTGTCGCCGAACGCAGCGATGACGTCGTCCGCGCTGCAGGCGGGCGGCTCTCCGGAGCGGTTGGCGCTCGTTGTTGCCAGCGCACCGCCAGCACGGTCGCAGAGAGCGAGGGCAATAGAGTGGTCCGGCACTCGGACGCCGACGGAGCCATCGGCGTGGGTTACCTCGTCGGGAATGTCCGGCTTCGCGGGGAGCGCGACCGTCAGGCCACCGGGCCAGAAGTGCCGGAGCAGGGCGAGTATGTGCGGGTGCGGTACCTCGGCGACCAGGTCGATGTGGTCGATCGAAGAGAGCAGCACAGGGAGCGGTTTGACCATATCGCGCCCCTTGATCTTGTAGATGCGCTTCAACCCGTCCGGGTGCCGCAGTGACGCACCGATGCCGTAGACGGTATCGGTCGGGAAGGCGACCACGCCCCCGTGCTGGACGGTATGGATCGTCTCTTCAAGTGCACGAGGGGCTTCCAGCGACAGTACCTTCACCACTCCTCCTTGGCCTGAGGCGACCAGCGCGACTACCAATGCGCGCTTCGCCCGCGGCGAGCGGACACGAGGGCCGCCTGCATGGTTTCGCGGGCCCTTACAAATTCGCCTTGATGTTCTCGGCGAGCTGCGCGTTGATGCCGTCAACCGTCGTCAGCTCCTCCGCCGATGCCTCCCGGATGCCCTTCACCGATCCGAACTTCCGGATGAGCGCTTTCTTGCGCTTCGGTCCGACGCCAGGAATGTCGTCCAGCTT
>DASYWL010000060.1:0-4314 GCA_035936055.1 Thermomicrobiales bacterium | reverse complement strand
TCTTCTATGCCGGTGGGATCCCGGCCGTTCTCAGACAGCTCCTGCCGCTGCTGCACGGTGACGCGTTGACCGTCACGGGCAAGACCTTGGCGCAGAACGTGGAGGACGCCGAGATCCAGGATCACGACGTGATCCGACCGTTGGATAATCCTCTGCAGCTCGAGGGCGGCACCGCCGTCTTGTGGGGCAATCTCGCACCCGACGGTGCGGTGATCAAACACGCCGCCGCGACGCCCCACCTGCTCCGGCACCAGGGTCGAGCGGTCGTGTTCCGCGACCTGGAGGACTTACGCGCACGGATCGACATGCCCGATCTTGAAGTAGCCGAGGAGGACGTGCTGGTCCTGCAGAACGTCGGGCCGGTCGGCGGGTTGGGGATGCCGGAAGTGGGAAACTTCCCGATCCCGGGCAAGCTCCTGCGGCAGGGTGTACGCGACATGGTTCGGATCTCTGATGCGCGGATGAGCGGCACCGCGTTCGGGAGCATTGTGCTCCACGTCGCGCCCGAGAGCGCGATCGGTGGGCCGCTGGCGCTGGTGCGCGACGGCGACCGGATCGAGCTTGATGTGCCCGCGCGGCGCTTGCATCTGCACGTTGATGATGCTGAGTTGGCGACGCGGCGCGCGGCGTGGACCGGACCATCGCCGGCGTTCACTCGAGGCTACGGGCGGCTCTACCTCGAGCACGTCACTCAGGCACCTCTGGGCTGCGACTTCGATGTGCTGCGAGGCAATGATCCCGTGGGGGCGACTCACCAACCCAAGTTCTAGAGTGGTTCTCCTGATGGGTGTCCGCTGTCGCGGTAGCCACAATCGGTAAACCCGGCTCGGGCATCGGCGTTCACGAGCACGTACCACGATCGGAGAGCGCGCTATGGCATTGTCTGCACCACCACTGCGGATCGACGTCAACGGGTCAAGTGAGGTGCCGAGGTCGTCAGGGGCGGCGCGGGTGGAAATCCCTCGCGAGCCTCCTAAAGGCGCGCGTGCCATGCGTGGAACACTTGATCGACGTCCCGTCCTTGGTCGGCTTGGCTACAGGCACGCTCCTCCGCGTCCTTTCTACTGATGGACGGAAAAGGGCTCAATTCCCACATATCGTCGCACGGGAAGGAAAGCCGACACCTCCTTTCGGTACAATAGCCTGGCGCCTCTTGCACCGGCATTGCTATTCCCATACCCTTCGCGAAGAACTCAGTTCATTCGGCGCTCCCTTGATAGTCGTGCCGCCCAGCATGGAGCCATAACGCATGTCCGCCATCTATCGGGACCTGTTCGACCGAACCAAGGCGCAGATCCGTGAGGTTGACGTCCCCGGCGCGCGTGATCTCATTGACGCCGCGGGCGCTGCCGTGCTCGATGTTCGCGAGCAGGATGAGGTCGATCAAGGCGTCGTCCCAGGCGCTGTCCACGTCCCGCGCGGGTACCTTGAAATGCGCGTGGAGGAGACCATCCCCGACAAAGCGCAGCCGATCATCGTCTACTGTGCCGGTGGGGTCCGCTCCGCCTTCGCCGCCAAGTCCCTCCAGGATCTCGGCTACAACGATGTCGTCTCTCTTGCCGGGGGCTTCACCGCGTGGAAGGGGGCCGGCGAGCCGTGGGAGATGCCGCAAACCCTCACCCCGGATCAGCGTCGTCGCTACAGTCGCCATCTGCTGATCCCCGAGGTTGGTGAGGTCGGGCAGCAGAGGCTCCTCCACGCCAAGGTGCTTCTCGTCGGCGCGGGCGGGCTCGGCTCGCCGGCTGCGCTCTATCTAGCCGCAGCCGGCGTCGGCACCCTCGGAGTGGTCGATGCCGACACGGTTGACGACAGTAATCTCCAGCGCCAGGTCATTCACTCAACCGATCGCATCGGCATGCCTAAGGTTGAATCCGCCCGACTCACGATTGAGGCGCTCAATCCGGACGTAACGGTTATTTGCCACGAGGAGCGGTTGACCAAGGAGAACGTCCTGGAGATCGTTGCGCCCTACGACATCATCCTCGATGGCACCGACAACTTCGCGACCCGCTACTTGATCAACGATGCCTGCGTCCTGCTCGGCAAGCCGAACGTCCACGGCAGCATCTTTCGCTTCGAGGGTCAGGCGACAACCTTCATCACTGGTGAAGGTCCCTGCTACCGCTGCCTCTTCCCGAATCCGCCGCCGCCGGAGCTAGCTCCGAGCTGTGCCGAAGCGGGCGTCCTCGGTTTGCTCCCTGGCACAGTCGGCCTGATCCAGGCCACTGAGGTCGCCAAGCTGATCCTCGGCGTCGGCGAGCCACTCGTCGGTCGCCTCGTAACCTACGATGCCCTCACAACCACCTTCCGCGATTTCAAGTTCCAGCGTGACCCCGCCTGCCCGATGTGCGGTTCCGCCGCTCCGACCACCCTGGATGACATCGAGTACAGCGACATCGCCTGCGCCATCCCACCCCTCACGACGGCGAGTTGAGGAATTCGGCTGCTATTCAGGATGATCGGCAACTGTGCATGACGGATGCCGACACGCCAGCGCGTCACCGACCATCGTTCGTGACGCCAGATCTGCCTGGCTTTGGCATGATTTCAACCTCGCTGATTCGCTCGTCGACGATGCGGAAGGCGCGGATGTCCGGCGAGCCGGGCACCGCAAGCGAGCAAATGAGGTAGAACGCCTCCGACCAAAAGGCGAGGTCGACATCGGTCCTGGAGGGGTACGCCGGCGAGACGGGGTGCGAGTGGTAGATTGCGAGGATCTCGCAACCCCGCTTGTCCAACTCGCGGTAGACGCGATAGAGCTCGGTGTCGTCGATCCGGTAGAGGTCGGTGCCCCGTTCGAGGTTGGTCAACCGGTAGAGTTGGATCGGTCGGCCATCCTGACCGGCGATCACGCCGCAGCACTCGCGCGGCGCCTCGGCCCGCGCGTGAGCCACGATCTCGTCTCGCATCGCGGCCGGCAGATGGATGTCCGAGCTCATGTCGCTCATGCGCGACGAGCGGCTGTGGTGCCCCCAGCCATCGCCGGGATGATTCCGACCTCGTCGCCCGGTTTCACCGCCGTCGCCGCACCGTCGCGCTCCCGCACGTTCTCGCCGTTGACGAAGACATTGACGAACCGGCGGATGTCCCCATCCTCCTCGCAGATGCGCTCCTTGAGGCCGGGATACCGAATATTCAACTCGGTCAACAGTTCGCCGACCGTGCCGCCGCGCCCACTCACGCGCGCCTGTCCGTCCGTAAACCGCCGCAGTGGCGTCGGAATCAACACCTGAATCGATTCGTCCTCGGCCATCGTGAACAGTCCTCCAAAAGAAGCCATCAGCTATCAGATTTTGGTTGTGAATCGGTGGCTGGTACCTGCGTTACGCCCACAACCCCGTGGAAAGATACTTGCTCCCACCGTCCGGCGCGACCGCGACGAGCACGGCGCGCTCATCGCGTGCCGCCAGCGCGTGTCCGACCCCGATCGCCGCGCCCAGCGTCGCCCCCGTCGAGGTGCCGGCGAACAGACCCTCGACCCGCGCCAGGGTGCGTACGAGATCGAACGCCTCTTCGGTCGAGACCTCCTTCTGGATATCAGGTACGCCGGAGTCATAAATCCCGGGCAGGATAGCTGTTGGCAGGTGCTTTAGACCCTCGATGCCGTGGAAGGACTCGGACGGCTGCACCCCGATCAGCCGGATCCGTTGATTACGCGCTTTCAGGTACCGACCCGCACCCATCAGCGTCCCCGTCGTGCCGAGACCAGCAACGAAATGCGTCACCCGACCGCCCGTCTGGGACCAGATCTCCGGGCCGGTGGTAGCGACATGCGCCGCGGGGTTGGCCGGGTTATTGTACTGATCGGCGTAGAAGTAGCGATCCGGTGCGTTAGCCGCGAGTTCACGTGCCGCCCGGATCGCGCCGTTCGAGCCCTCATAGGGATCACTAAGAATTACGGTCGCACCATAAGCCGCGAGGATTCGCTTTCGTTCATCGGAGGCGCTGCCTGGCAGAATTAACTCGACCGGAAACCCGAGCGCCGCCCCGAGCATCGCATACGCGATCCCGGTGTTACCGGACGTGGCGTCGAGCAGAATCCGACTCGGCCCTAGTTCGCCGGAGGCCAGCGCCGCGCACACGATTCCAAGCGCAGGCCGGTCCTTGATCGAGCCGCCGGGGTTGGTCCATTCGGCCTTCAGCCAGAGTTCAACCGTCTCCGGCAGCCCAGCATGCGCTGCAAGCCGCCGGAGCGGCAGCAGTGGCGTATTACCGATGGCTGTCACGACGGCAAAATCATCGAGCAGACCCGTGCCACCCGCGCGAACGGGCGTCGCGGTGGCAAACTGGTTCAATGCATTCATGGGACCACCT
>DASYWL010000059.1:0-6663 GCA_035936055.1 Thermomicrobiales bacterium | reverse complement strand
TTCCAGTGCAGATGTATCGGTGGCGTTCATGACTGCTGCGCATCCTCCTGTGAATCGTTGGTGTGCGGGGCGATCGTGCCGCGGGCAGTTCCATCCCGGAAGTTGACTACCACTGCCGTGTCGCCGTCCAGATCCGCCATCCGACGGATCGGCGAGGGGGGTGCGGGCGTTGCGATCACTGCATACCCGCGTTCGAGAACACGGGTTGGATCCAGCGCGGCAAGGACCTTCGCCGTGCTCCGGAGCGACGTTTCCCGCTGCTGCAGATAGCTCCGCCCGGAGAGCCGGAGCCGGCGCTCCAGTGTGGCGAGTTCCTGCTCCGTGCGTGAGATGTGCGCCCGCGGCGATTGCTGGTGGAAACGGCGCGTGAGCGCGCCGAGCCGGGACCGTTCGTTGGCGAGCCGCCGCTCCGCGATTTCGATCAGTTCCTCCCGCGTGTCAGCGAGAAGTACGGCCAGCTCCCGAATGTCGGGAAGGACGATCTCGGCGGCGGCGGATGGCGTCGCAGCGCGGACGTCGGCGACCATGTCGGCGATAGAGACGTCGGTCTCGTGCCCCACCGCGGAAACGACTGGTACCGTGCTGGCAAAGATCGCCCGGGCCACCTCTTCACTGTTGAAGCACGCGAGGTCTTCGGGTGACCCGCCTCCACGACCGACGATCATCACGTCGATATTGCCGAGCTCGCACATCTGGCGAATAGCCGCGACGATCTCACGCGGTGCGTTGCTGCCCTGCACCGACGCCGAGATCAACACCAGCTCCACCAGAGGGAACCGCCGGCGGGTGACGGTCTGAATATCATGCCAAACAGCACCGGCGCTGCTCGTAACCACGCCGATCCGGCGCGGAAACGGGGGCAGCTCCCGCTTGCGTGCGAGATCGAAGAGCCCTTCCGCCTCGAGCTTCTGGCGCAGGCGCTCCATCTCGAGCGCGAGAATTCCCTGGCCCTGGTGCTCGAAGACATCGGCAATGATCTGCAACCGCCCTTGAGGCGGGTAGAAATCGGCGTGGCCGTGGATGATGACCTCGTCGCCGACGCGCGGGATGAAGGTCTGCCGGGCTGCGCTGTGCTTCCACATCGCGCAGTCGATCAGGGCATCGCTCTCGCAGAGCTTGAAGTAGACGTGTCCCGAGCGCGCCTTGGTCAGCTGGCTGATCTCGCCCTCGATCCAGACATCGGCGAGGATGTCGTCGGCGGAGACGACCTGCTGGATATAGGCGTTGAGGGTGCTGACCGGGAGGATGTGGGAGGTCATCAGAGCTCGTCGGTCTGCTCAGCGAGCCGCACGAGGGGCGATCCGTATTCGACCGCCTGCGCGTTCTCGACGAGGATCTCGGCGACCATGCCGGGCCTGTCGGCGACGATCTCGTTCATGATCTTCATTGCTTCGATGATGCCAACAACCTGCCCAACCTCGACTTCGTCCCCGACCTGCACGAAGGGCTCCTCGCCGGGCGAGGGGGCGGCATAGAAGGTACCGATCATCGGAGCGGTGATGAGGTGACCCTCGTCCTCGGCGGCCTCGGGATCGTCCATCTCGCCGTTGGGCATCACGGACGGAGCGGGGGAGGCCACAGCGGCCGTGCCGCCGCGGAGCCGGATGGAGACGTCTCCTGATGTCAGGTCGAGCTCGGAGATGCCGCCCTTGCCCATCATGGAGATCAGCTCGCGGACCGCGCCGATCAGTTCTTGTGTGGATGAGGCTTCCTGGTCTGTCCGGTTCATGCCGCCGAAGCGCTCCATCCTCGTTCCCCTTTATCCAACGCGCTCGATGTACTCGCCGGTGCGCGTATCAACCTTGATCTGGTCCCCCTCGCTGACAAAGAGCGGAACGTTGACCGTCAGGCCGGTCTCGAGTGTGGCCGGCTTGGAGCCACCGGTCGCGGTGTCGCCCTTGAATCCCGGGTCGGTTTGCGTGACTGCCAGGTTGACGGAGGTGGGAAGCTCGATGTCGATGGGCTCGTCCTCATACGTGAGAACGTCGATCACATCGTTCTCCTTGATGTACTGGGCCGCGTCGCCGATGGTCGACTCCATGACCAGGATCTGGTCGAACGTTTCGGTATCCATGAAGTGAAAAGCGTCGCCCTCGCGGTAGAGGAACTGCACGTGCGAGCGCTCCAGGCGTACCGAGTTGAACTTGGTACCGGCCATGACTGTTTGCTGTGTGAGCGAGCCGGTACGCAGGTCGCGGAGCGTCATGCGCAGTTGTGCCGAGCCGCGGCCCTGCTTGTTGTGTGAGAAGTCGACGACTTTGAGAAGGCGGCCGTCCTGCTCAAACGTGCTGCCCTTGCGGATATCACCTGTATCGATCATCAATGTAAGGTGTCCTCCTTGTCAGTGCTCGAGCGAGTCGAGCCCCTTCGGCGCCGTGGTGATGTTCTCGTGGCCGGTGTTGCGGACGATGACGACGTCCTCGATGCGGACCCCGCCCCAGCCCTCGATGTAGAGCCCCGGCTCCATGGTGATCACGTGCCCGGCGTCCAGCGTCTCCTCGGATGTCTTGCGCACCGACGGGGCCTCGTGGACCCGAAGGCCAAGACCATGTCCGGCGCTGTGGACGACGTGCTGCTCGAGGCCGTGTGCGGCGAAGGCCTCGCGGGTGGCTTGGTCGACGCGTGCGGCACTCACCCCGGCTCGAATCGCGTCCAGTCCGGCGAGCTGCGCCTCGAGGACAACGCCGTATATCCTACCAAGCTTTTCGTCTGCCTTGCCGAGACTAACGGTGCGCGTCAGGTCCCCATTATAGCCGCTCACCCTGGCGCCCATGTCGATGACGATCGGCTCGCCGGCAGCGAGTCTCCGTGCTCCCGGCCGGTGGTGCGGCTTGGCAGCATTCGGCCCGCTGGAGACGATCGTCTCGAACGCCTCGCCCTCGCTGCCGACCTCGCGCAGGGCATCACGCACCACGTCTGCAGCTTCCCGCTCAGTTACGCCTTTCCGAAGTCGATCCACGGCGATGGCGAAGGCCGTGTCGGTTAGTCGCGCAGCCTCGCGCAGGTGCTCGAGTTCGTCAGCAGTCTTGATCGCGCGGAACTGATCAATGCAGTCGCTGGCGCGGACCATCTCGACCCTCTCGCCGAGCGACGCCCGCAGCGCAAACCAGACCGCCGTGGGGGTAGTGAGGTCCTCGACGGCAACGGTGGTCGCGTCGATGCCGGTCAGCCGCTCGGCAATGGTTCCAGGCATGTCACCATTGTGTGGCTTGACGGTGATCGATTCCGCATCCGCCTCGGCAGCTGCCCACGGCAGGTTCGTTGGCGAGACGATGAGGGTGGCGTTCTCCGCGGTGAGCAGGACCACGCCGGCCGACTCGTCGGCGGCGTGGTCCTCGGCGGTGAACCCCGTCAGGTAGCGACGGTTGGTGGGGTTGGTGACGACAATGGCATCGAGCCCGGTGTCGCGGATGACCTGCCGGGCATTCTTCAGGCGAGCGATGACGCTCATCAGGAGCCTTTCTGTACTGGCTGTATCGTTCGACGGAACCACTGAAGCGCGAGATGGTAGCCGTGCGCACCAAGCCCGACGATGGTACCAGCCGCGACGGGGGAGATCGCCGAGTGGTGCCGAAACGCCTCGCGCGTGTGGACATTGGAGAGATGGACTTCGATGGTGGCGATGCCGGTGCCACTGATCGCGTCGCGCAGGGCAATGCTGTAGTGCGTCAGTGCACCGGGGTTGATGATCAGACCGTCCGCGCTGGCCGCGTTCTCGTGAATGAAGTCGAGAATGGCTCCCTCGTGATTCGATTGGAAATCGAGGAGGTCGCAGTCGTGCGCTGCGGCCTCCCTTCGGACGGCATCGACGATGTCCGCCAAGGTCTGGTGGCCATAGACCTCCGGTTCGCGGGTGCCGAGCAGGTTGAGGTTCGGTCCATTCACAAGCAGGAGCTTCATGATCGCCGTCATTCCCCTAGTGCGGCTATCCGACCGGTTCGAGTCCGGTGACGATGGCGGGCACATAGGCGACGATGTCGAAGGTTCCCTCGGCCTCGGCAACATCGACCGATCCTTCGAAGACATAGACCGGCTGCAGGAACTGCGTCTCGCCGGGAACCCCCGAGCTCGCGTATGCGATCGATACGGAGTCATAGGTTGCGGTGCCGGAAATGGTGCTGCCCTGTGGGAACTGATCGGCGGGCAGCGTGGCGTTGATGTACGACTGTCGCGAGGCAACCTGTGCGAAGGCGTCCTCCACCGGTCGCAGCAGATAGACATCGCTCTCGGTGATCTCGGCCCAGTTGATGCGCGCCTCGATTACCGTGGCATCCGGACCGATGGTGACGGTGATGCCTGGGGTCGAACTGAGCAACGGTGATGGTGTCGCCGGCTGGAATCCGACGATCTTCCGCGCCGGCGTCTCAATGGTTGCCAGCACCTCGCCCTCGCCGATGTTGGCTGGCAGCAGCCCGGTGGTGCGGAGCCATTCGTGGGCGAGAGCCACTGCCTCTGCGTTGCTCGGCAGGTCCTCGTCGGGCGGCTCAGCCGCAGAGACATACTGCAGCAGCCCCGGCGACGTGAAGATACTTCCGTTGCCAGATACCGAGTACGATCCCGCGCCCTGTGAGGTGATCTCGCCCTCGACCCCCAGTTCCTCCGCGATCCGCGCGACATCCTCCTCGGTGTAGACGATGGGCTCGAACAGGTAAACAGGCAGCTCCGCCGGCGTGCCGGCGCTACCGGTCCAGACCGACTCGAGCTCGAACCGGTAGTTCATCTCATTCAAGGTTGGCAAGTCGACGGTGGGTAGCTGGGGGGCCAGCTCCGATTCGTCGCCCGGGGAAGGGGTGCCGCCCTGCGCGACGGACAGGCTCGGCATGGCGAGCAGCAGCACGGTGAGCAACGCAACGAGCGCCGTTCGGGCAAAGCCACGGTGATACACGGTAATGTCTCCCTGTCTGCAACGAATCATGCCTCGATGGGATCGGCTTCCATCACGCGGCGGAGCTCGACAACTTGGTCGCGTAGAAGGGCGGCCTTTTCGAATTCGAGATCGCGCGCGGCCTTCTTCATCTGCGACTCGAGGTCCTTGATCATCCGGGTCAGCTCGTCCTTCGGCAGCTGATGAATGACGCCCTCCGCCGGTCCACCACCAGTGTCGTACGAAGCCGTCTGTTCTGCCACTTCGCGCACGCGGTCGGTGAGATCCTTGATTGCCTTGACGATGCCGCGCGGCTCAATGCCGTGCTCCTCGTTGTAGGCGATCTGCTTCTCGCGGCGGCGGTAGGTCTCGTCGATCGCGGCCCTCATCGAGCGGGTCATGGTGTCCGCGTACATGATGACGTGGCCGTCGACGTGACGGGCGGCGCGGCCGATCGTCTGAATGAGCGATCCCTCGGAGCGCAGGTAGCCCTCCTTGTCTGCGTCGAGGATCGCGACGAGCGACACCTCCGGCAGGTCGAGGCCTTCGCGCAGGAGGTTGATGCCCACGACGACATCGTGGATGCCGAGGCGCAGATCGCGAAGAATCTCGATCCGTTCCAGAGTGTCGATCTCGCTGTGCAGGTAGTGGGTACGGATCCCCATCTCCTTGAGGTAGTCGGAGAGGTCCTCCGCCATGCGTTTGGTCAGTGTCGTGACGAGTGTTCGCTCGCCCTTCGCGACACGCTGGTTGATCTCGCCGAGCAGATCGTCGACCTGGCCCTTGGTCGGCTTGACGGTGATCGCCGGGTCGACGAGCCCGGTCGGGCGAATGACCTGCTCGACAACGCGGCTGGAGTGCTCGTACTCATAGGGGCCCGGAGTCGCGGAGACGAAGATGGCCTGTCCGATCGTCCGCTCGAATTCCTCGAAGGTGAGCGGGCGGTTCTCGCGCGCCGATGGCAGCCGGAACCCGTGCTCGACGAGCACATCCTTCCGGGAACGGTCCCCGCCGAACATGCCTCGTACCTGAGGCAGGGTGATGTGCGACTCGTCGACGAAGAGCAGGAAGTCGTCCGGGAAGTAGTCGAGCAGCGTCGAGGGCTGGTCGCCCGGTTTCCTTCCTGAGAGATGCATGGAGTAGTTCTCAATGCCCGCGCAGTAGCTCGCCTCCTGCATCATCTCGATGTCGTACATCGTGCGCTGCTTGAGGCGCGCGGCCTCCAGCACCTGGCCATTCTCCTCGAGGAACTTCACGCGCTCCGCCAGTTCGTCCTGAATGTCCTCGATCGCGCGGCCCATTCGGTCCTGAGTGGTCACAAAGTGCTTGGCGGGGTAGATGTCGATCTCCGTCCGTTGGATCAGGAGCTCGCCGGTGAGCGGGTCGACCTCGACGATACGCTCGATTTCGTCGCCAAAGAACTCGACACGCACCGCGATCTCCTCATAAGCGGGGAAGACCTCGAGGGTATCGCCGCGAACCCGGAAGGTACCGCGCACGAGGTTCATGTCATTGCGGTCGTACTGGATATCGACCAACTGCCGCAGAATCTTGTCGCGGCGAACCGAATCTCCCCGTCTCAGCGAGACGATCGTGTTGGCGTACTCCTCCGGCGTGCCGAGGCCGAAGATGCACGAAACCGAGGCGACGATCAGCGCGTCGCGTCGCGTGAGGAGCGAGCGAGTCGCGGCGTGGCGCAGCTTGTCGATCTCCTCGTTGATGTCGGCGTCTTTCTCGATGAAAGTGTCAGTGCGCGGGACGTACGCCTCCGGCTGGTAGTAGTCGTAGTAGGAGACGAA
>DASYWL010000058.1:0-2790 GCA_035936055.1 Thermomicrobiales bacterium | reverse complement strand
GACTTCCTGCGCAGCATGATCCTCAACGAGTTCAACGACATGCTGGGGGATGTCCACACATCGATCCTGGAAATCCAGTCGATGACGCGCGAGATCGCCGACGCGACCCGCTCGGCACTGGCTTCCGACTTTACCCGGCTGGGCCTCGATCTAGTGTCGTTCCAGATCAGCGCGATCACGCCGCCGGAGGAGGTCCAGCAGCGCATCGACGAGCGCTCCGGCATGGGAGCGATCGGCAACATGGGCGCATACACCCAGTACAAGACCGCCCAGGCGATCGGTGATGCGGCAAGGGCCGAAGGTGGCGGCGGGGACGCCGCGTCCACTGGCGTCGGGCTCGGGGCGGGGCTCGGTATCGGCCAGGCGATGGCCGGCGCGATCGGCAGCGCCTACCAGCAGAGCCAGCAAGGGCAGCAACAGCAGGGTCAGCAGATGGCGACCCGGCAGTGCCCGAACTGCAACTCCACCATCCCGGCGAACGCGAAGTTCTGCCCGGAGTGCGGCACGAGTCTGGCCGAAACGGTGTGCCCGGAGTGCGGTACCGCCAACCAGCCGGGAGCGAAGTTCTGCACCAATTGCGGGACGAGACTGGAGTAGCGAGGAATCCGGCTGAACCGTTGGTAAACATCGGCTCGCAGTGGCGCACCCTGTGTCCGTCCAGCATGCGCGGAGCGTGCGGATCTGTGAGATGCTCCCAGCCCGCAGCTGTCGCCCTGCAGGCGGCCGTGTCGTGACAGCATCGACCCCTGCGGACTGACGGATTCCCCGATTGAATTCCCAGATTCGGTAGAGCTCGCACGGTGGTTACAACGTAGTCTTATGTACGACATCCCGGCCATTCTGGCCGGGATTCTGGTAAAATAAGGTGTTCCGCCCATGCCGGGCGCCCCCGTAATGACTCGAATCTAGCAGGAGCTCAACGCGTGGACATTGGAAACGTGCGTACCGCGAGCATCGAATCCGAGATGCGGCAGTCCTATCTCGATTACGCGATGAGCGTGATCGTGCAGCGGGCCCTGCCGGACGCTCGTGACGGCCTCAAGCCGGTCCACCGCCGCGTGTTGTACGCCATGCACCAGATGGGGCTGCGGCCCAACACACGCTACCGCAAGAGTGCCGGTATCGTGGGCGAGGTCATCAAGAACTTCCACCCGCACAGCGACACCGCCGCCTACGACACATTGGTTCGCATGGCGCAGGACTTCTCGCTTCGCTACCCGCTGGTCGACGGTCAGGGCAACTTTGGCTCGGTCGACGGCGACAGTGCCGCGGCGATGCGCTACACCGAGGCGCGCATGACCGCGATCGCCGAGGAGATGCTCGCCGACATCAACAAGCGCACGGTCGACGAGTACCCCAACTACGACGCGACGATGACGCAGCCGTCGGTGCTGCCGTCGCGCATCCCGAACATGCTCATCAACGGCAGCGCCGGCATCGCCGTCGGCATGGCCACCAACATCCCGCCGCACAACCTGAACGAGATCGCCGACGCCATCACGCATCTCATCGACCACCCAGACGCGACTGTCGAGGAGCTGATCGAGATCGTTCCCGGACCGGACTTCCCGACCGGCGGCACGATCCTCGGCCACGAGGGCATCCACGCCGCATTCGCCACCGGCCGTGGCCGCGTGGTGATTCGGGCCAAGGCGTTCATCGAGGACATGGACCGAGGCAACCGCAGCCAGATCGTCGTCACCGAGCTGCCGTATCAGGTCAACAAGGCGACGCTGCTGGAGCGCATCGCCGAGATGGTCCGCGACGGCAAGCTCGACGGTATCTCCAACCTCCGCGACGAATCGGACCGCTCCGGCATGCGGATGGTCATCGAGCTCAAGCGCGACGCCCAGCCGAAGAAGGTGCTCAACAACCTCTTCAAGCACACGGCCCTGCAGCAGACGTTCGGCGTCAACATGCTGGCGCTCGTCGACCGCGGCATGCAGCCGCGCGTCATGACGCTCAAGCGCGCGCTGCAGGAGTTCATCAACCACCGGCAGGAGGTCATCACCCGCCGGACGGAGTTCGAGCTCGAGCGTGCCCGAAACCGCGCCCATATCCTCGAGGGCCTCAAGATCGCCCTCGACAACATCGAGGCGGTAATCAGCACCATCCGGCGCTCGCGCACCACCGACACGGCGCGCAGGAACCTGATGAAGAACTTCAGCCTCTCCCAGGCGCAGGCCGACGCCATCCTCGACATGCGCCTCGCTCGCCTGGCCGCCCTCGAGCGCCAGAAGATCGAGCAGGAGTACAGGGAGGTCATGGCGGAGATCGGGCGGCTCGAGGAGCTGCTGGCGAGCCCTGAGTTGATCCTTGGCATCATCAAGGCGGACATGGAGGACCTTAAGGAGAAGTACGGCGACGAGCGGCGCACCCGCATCCAGAACGTGAGCGGCGAGCTGAGCGATGAGGATCTCATCCCGGAAACCGACGTGCTGGTGACCATCACCAACCGGGGCTACGTCAAACGCATCAACGGCGACAGCTACCGGACCCAGCGGCGTGGCGGCCGTGGGGTCACCGGCCTGACGATGCGCGACGAGGACGGCATCCAGCACATCCTCAGCGCCAACACGCACGACTCGCTGCTGGTCTTCACCAACCGGGGTCGCGTCTACCAGATCAAGGTTCACGAGCTGCCGGACGCCGGCCGCACGGCGAAGGGGCTGCCGATCGTCAATGTGATCAACCTGCAGGCTGACGAGAACGTGGCGACGCTGCTGAAGGTGCGCCACCATGATCCGGGCAACTACCTCTTCTTCGCGTCCCGCAAGGGCCGTGTGAAGC
>DASYWL010000057.1:0-4197 GCA_035936055.1 Thermomicrobiales bacterium | reverse complement strand
GCTGTCGATCGAGATGATCTGCAGGTAGTTGAGGAACCCGAGCAGGGCGGCGACCACGTAGAAGAGCCCGACGCCGATGAGCACCCCCTGGGTGATGGCCGCGTCTCTCATCAGCCCCGCGACGATCAGGCCCCCGCCGATCGCGATGTGCACGATGTTGTGGAAGATGTTCAGGTCGAAGAAGCCCAAGAGCTGATCGTCGGTGTTCAGGACCACGGGGCCCGTGAAGCCGGTGACCGCAAAGCCGATCAGTCCTGCGGCCACGTACGCGACCCCGAGCACGAGCGCGGCTCCTCGTGCCACTGTGCTACTTGCTCCCATTTTCTCTCTCCCTCTCCCGGTAGGCGACCCTCGACGAATACTGCGTGTCGCGCGCATACAGTAGACGTCCTCGCGCCCGCCCGCGCAGATCGTCGCCTGAAACTTCCCGTGCACCGGCAGGCAAACGCTTGATTGCCGCGATGGCCCGCCCTAGCCTCGGACCACTCGCAGTCCGGAGATCAACGCTGAAGCGGAGGCGCCAATGGCACGACAGTCGGTAAGGGAACACGAGTTGCGAGCAGCGGTCGACCGACTGCCGCTGGCCACGCGGCGGGCGATGCTCGAGGGCCTCGAGACCCAGCGCATCATCGTCGGGGCGGACGGCAGCCCGGGTGGTGGTGTCTGTCCGATCTACGCCACAGCGAACCCGCCATCCAAGACGATCGGCGCGCCCTTCGCGCGGGCCTGGGACCGGTTTGCGGGCGCTCGGCTGGCCCGTCCAGCGAGCGAGCGGGAGGTGCGCACGCTGCGCAGGATGCTCGAGGCGAGCATCGGGCTGGCCACCGAGCCCGCCGAGCCGGCGGTCTCCCTGAGCGCGGCGATCGCGGCGCACAAGGCCACTCAGGCGCGCAACCGGGCCATCCAGTCCGTACCCGAGATGCCGGCCGTTCCCGAGAGGCCGAGCGTTTCCGAGAGGCGCTCGCCCGCCAGGCCGATGCGCAAGCCGGCACCCCGACGCGACACCGGCGAGCGGGAGCGCACCGCGGAGCTGTCGCCCCAGCACGGCTGGGCGTGGCTGCGTCCGTTCCGTAGCTACGACGACTACGAGCGCGCGATGCTGGCACTCGAGGGCATGGTCCCCCAGGCAGAGGCACGCCCCGAGGCCGATTCCGAACGGCTCGTCACGAGCGGCTCCGGGCGCCGCTGACTTTCGGCCGACCCTTCAGGGAACGCGCCCAGCGTCCCTCCGCCAGGACCTCGAAGGACCCGCAAACGGGTCCTTCGACGGTTCGGGGTTGTATGTCGGCCGCATATACGTTTAGTCTCGTCGCCGTCGCAGGTCCGGGAGAGAATCGGTGAGGGAGGCGTGCTGGACGTATGAGAGGTTTTACCTTCACGAGCGTAATCGTGCTCGTAATCGTGGTCGCGGTGATCGGGATCGCTGCCGTGCTGTTGGCGCGCACGGTTCAGGAAGCGCAGTCGATCAACGCCAAGGCGCAGAACATCGCTACCAACGGGCGGGGGATCAACGAGGCGACCGATTCGGTCATCCAGCTCAACCGCACCGTCGATCTGGCTAAGTCGATCCTCGAGTCGGCCCGGCCGCTCGACACCCAGCTGGGGCGCATCGTCGCCACGGCGTCGGGCATCAACTCGCGCGCCGCGTCGATCAACTCGAAGGCCGGCAGCATCAACCAGACGGCCGGCAGCATCAACGACACCGCGGGGGCCATCAACACCAGCGCCGGAGAGATCAACGCCGCGGCCGAATCGATCAACTCCAGCGCGGGCTCCGTCAACACCACGGCCGGCGCGATCAACCAGAGCGCGGGCTCCATCAACACCAGCGCCGGCGCGATCAACCAGAGCGCGGGCTCCATCAACACCAGCGCCGGCACGATCAACGCGACCGCCCGCGGCATCCAGGACGAGGCGAGCTCCATCCTCAAGACCGCCCGCCTGATCGACACCGACGTGGAGCTGATCAACGAGAACCTCGACGTGTCCCTCAATCTGGTGACGGCGGTGAAGGCCGATACGGAGAACATCCTCGGCCAGGCAGCGGAGGCCAACCAGACCGCCGCCTGCATCGATCGGAAGCTCAACGGCCAGGCCGGCAACGACGGCGACTGCCAGGGACAACCCCAGGCGCAGCCCGAGCCGGCCCAGCCGGTCTCGAACCAGAGGATGTCGCGAAAGGCCTACGAGGGGCTCCTCAAGAAGACCGCACCCCCGGCGCCCAAGGCTGAGAAGCCCAAGGAGACGAAGACCGTCAAGCGGCGGAAGGTGACGATCCCGCTGAGCGAGCGGCTGCCCGAGACGCCGACGACCGAGCAGGTGAACAAGATCGTCGAAGACCTTCTGGGCCGGACCAAGCTCGGCCGGTCCACGGACGGCCTTCTCCGGAGCAAGGACGGCCTTCTGCGCGGGACCAAGGACGCCGACAAGCGGCGTGATGCACTGGGAAGACTCCTCCCTGAACTGCCCCTACTGGGCCAACGATAAGGGGCGATAGACATGCGTGAAGCAGCACCCACGTTCATCCGGTGGCTCTGGATCTGGGTCACCATCGCCGCGCTCGTCGTGGTGGTCGTCATCGGGTTCCTCATCGGGATCGTCAGCTCGCTGTCGTCGATCGACGACAACCTGTTCGAGGCCGACGCGGCGGTCACCGGCATCTCCGGTGACGCCGAGCCGCTGCCCGACGCCGTCGAGACCATCAACAAGAACCTGAGGCTGATCGACGCGTCGCTGGAGCCGATCCCGGACCAGGCGGACACCATCCTCAACTCGCTGGGGTCGATCCGCGGCAAGCTGGGAGCCATCGACTCCTCGCTGGGCGACACCGACGCGTCGCTGGAGAACACCGACGCCTCGCTGGTGGACACCTCCAACCAGCTCGGGAACATCACCAGCCTGCTCAACGACACCGCGGGGACGCTGGTGACCATCTCGGGCTCGCTGGACGACACCTCGGGCACACTCCAGGGCATCTCACCCTCGCTGGATGACACCTCCGGCATGCTCGAGGTCATCTCACCCTCGCTGGATGACACCTCCGGCGAGCTGGTCAGTGTGCTCGCGTTGGCCCGAAGGATCGACACCACGCTGAAGGCGGCCCAGAGGTCGGAGGCAGGGGAGGGGGACGACTTCCACCTCGGCACGAACGGCATCTGGCGACGGGTGCGCTTCCTCAACGGCGGCGCCTTCGATCGGCCCGGCGATGACAAGGACACCTCGCTGGCCGGCCCCAACGACAACCCCAATGGCCTGGAACCGGTCGAGGACGACGCGACCGCCATCATCGGTGGGCTGATCGAGATCAACAAGCACCTCACCAGCATCTGCGAGGCGCCGGTGCTCCAAGTGCCGATCCCCCTCCTCGTGAATCCCGGCCCCTGCTAGGTAGGACGGACGACCATGAGAGAGAGAAGCACAACACTCGGGCTGGCGCCCGCACTGCCGGGGATCGTGCTCGTCGTGGTGATCGTCTGGGCGCTCGCGGCGGTGCTGATGCTCACCGGCACGCTGATCAACGCACGCGAGATCGACAGGGCCGTCCCGATCATCAACAGCAGTGTGCTGCCGATCGACGAGGACCTCGACAACGTCAAGCTCGCCGAGGAGACGGCCCGCCTCACGGAGAAGATCCGTGATGCGGCCGCCCCCCTCTCCGATCAGGCCGACCGCATCATCGCCGAAGCGGGCAAGATCGATCGCAACGCCGCCTCGATCCTGGTGACCGCCAGGTCCATCAACGACACGGCCAAGGCGATCAACAGCAATGCCCTGTCGATCAACGACACGGTCAGCACGATCAACAGCAACGTGGTGTCGATCAACGGCCTCGTCGACTCGATCGGGGCGAGCGTCTTCTCGATTGGCAGCAGGGTCAGCACCGTCGGTACCAACGTCGCGTCGATCAATCGCCGCGTGGGAACGGTGCTCGGCGCGGTCGGGGCGTCGAACGCCACCGGGGACGGTTCGATCCGGGCGTCGGTCGACGCCATCCTGGCCACGTTCGTGGCGCTCGAGCCGGTGACGCGGTCGATCGAGAGCGAGGACGAACTAGGGGGGGTCGCCGGGATCAACCGGCGCGCCGATGATGGCATCGAGGGTGCTCGCCTGATCAAGGGCGACTTCGAGGGGATCCTCGAGCTCGTCGGACGGGGCGCGCTCCAAGCCCCCGGGCCGCACGAGACCGCCGGGCCGGGG
>DASYWL010000056.1:0-14594 GCA_035936055.1 Thermomicrobiales bacterium | reverse complement strand
CGCGGGGATGATTGCCGCCTCGTGGTTCGTCGATCCGGCATGGGCGACCGCCAAGGCGACCGTCCTGCTCGGTGCTGTGCTTCCCGAGGGCCAGGAGACGATCGAGGCGATCGTCGAGGACGCCATCGCTCAGCGCGGCCGTACGGGCGTCCTCGCGCTCGCGGTGCTGCTGGTCACCGGGCGACGCGTGCTTGGCGCGGTGACCAAGGCGCTCAACCTGGTGTCCGATGTTGACGAGCGGGACGACCCGCTGGAACGTCGGGCCGCCGTAGAGGTCAGCCTCATCACCGGGCTCATCGGGGCGCTGCTCCTCGCGTTTGCGTCGCGCCCGCTGCTGGAACTGCTGTGGGGCATGATCGGGATCCTGCCCGGACGCGACGGCGCGCTGCTGCCGGTCGCGCATCAGCTGGTCCGAGCCGGCCTGCTGGTGGTGGTCTTCACCCTCGTCTACGTGGTCGTGCCCCGGGGTGAGCGGTTCTGGCGGGCGGCGTTCGCGGGCGCGGTGGTCGCCACCGCGCTCTTTCTGGGGGCGAGGGGAGTGTTTGTCGTGCTCTTCCTCTTCGATGTCCTCTGGCCCAACCTCACACTGATCTACGGGCCACTCGCGGTCGCGGCGCTCCTGCTGTCCTGGGGGTGGTACATTGCGCTCATCATCCTTGCCGGGGGCGCGCTGGCGTCGCATGTCAAGGTGATGATCCTGGAGGGACGGCCCGCCGAGGAGGCCGGCGACGCGCACGTGCGATAGTCGGCCCAGAGGCACGGGCGCCCGCCCGACCAGGCTCGTTCCAATCTTCGACGGACAGGCCACCACGACGCGCTGCATGGCGTCGGGCGGGGGGACAACGACGCGGCGCCCCAGCGAGCAGCTGATGCTGCCGCGTAGGTGAGTCACCGCCGGGCACGCTCCCGCAAGCGAGGGCGTTCGCGTGCCCGGCGGTCCTGCCTAGTGGGAGAGGGGACCCGACCTAATGGCTGTCAATGGCAGCGAAGAACCCTGGCAGATTCAGCCCGGGTCTGCCATTCTCCTCGCACGTCGAGCCTGCCTTTGGGCCTGGGGCGCGGGATTCAAACCCCGACAAGCTTGTCCAGAGTCCGATTCCGGATGTCTCGGCCCATCTCACCGAGTCTCGTTGCGCTCGAAAAACGGGAAAAAACGCCGGCTCGACTCTCGCCTGATACTGCCAACTCTCGTCCGTTTGGCTGTCATCTTGGCTGTCACGCCCACGAGAAACCCCCGGCCGATGTGGCCGGGGTTCTGCGTTTACCCCCTATGGCTTCTGGCTGTTTCGATGGCTGGGGTGCAGGGATTCGAACCCCAACTACCTGATCCAGAGTCAGGCGTCCTACCGTTAGACGACACCCCATCGAGCGCACGTAAGTGTATCACGAGGCGGTGGGCTGTTCAACTCCCTCCCTGGTAGCGTCATTGATCTTTTGCTGGAGGCGGTCTGGCAGCGCGTAGTCGACGTAGTCGAGGTTGCCGCCAAGTGCCGCGAAGCCGGCGGCCATGGTGTTCTGGGCGAGCGTAAGCGCGGTGACCGGGCCTGTGCCGCCGGGGACCGGAGTGATAGCCCCGGCGATCCCCATGAGTCCGTCGAAATCTGCATCACCTGTCAGCTTGCCCTCGTCGGTAACGTTTACGCCGAAGTCAATCACCACTGTACCCCGAGACACCATATCCCGGCTGATCAACCCAGCATGACCTGCCGCCACACAGACAATTTCGGCGCGGCGCGTTTCCCTGTCGAGGTCGACGGTTTTTGAGTGGCAGAGCGTGACCGTTGCGTCACGCTGGGTGAGCAGGGTCGCCAGCGGCCGACCGACGACGTTGGAGCGGCCAACGACGGTAACCCGCGCTCCTTCGAGCGTTACGCCGTAGTGGTCGAGCAGGGCAAGTCCGCCCGCCGGCGTGCTGGGGCGGAGCGAGGGCAAGCCGAGGTGGAGCCGACCGGCGTTGGTGGGTGTGATGCCGTCCACATCCTTGAGTGGCGAGAGGTTTTCCAGCACGAGATGCGGGTTTAAGTGGGCCGGCAGCGGCATGAGGACCAGGACCGCCGTCACCTGCGGATCCCGGTTCAGCTCCCGCAACTCCTCAAGGAAGGTCTGCTCGGACACATCGCCCGGTAGTTCCGCTCGCAGGACGTCGATCTCGGCGCGGGCGAAGGTGCGTTCGATCGACGACCGGTAGGCGATGGCCGCCCGATCCTCGCCCACGATCAATGTTGCGAGGCGCGGCGGTTCGCCTCCAACGTCGAGCAGGTGCTGCTGGGAGGCAGCGATCTCCGCACGCAGCCGCTTCGCGAGGCGAGAGCCCTTCAGGACGTAGGTTTCGACCGGCTCCGGTCCATCGGCTGGCACGAGGCGACTCCGACGTGTGAGATAGGCGGCCCCAGTGGCGCCACCAGGGGCAGTTTCGTCAATCGGCAGTATATCAGGCGCTCCGTGGGAGACCGGCCTCCCCTTTCCACAGCACAAATCCCCGAAAAGACCATGATCACGCCACATTAAGACAGCAAGCGATAGCGGCTGTCGTTTCCATCAACGCCAGGGGTGATGCACCCGCTCCTGCGCGCGCTTACAACTCGTTGGGTGACACCGCGGCAAGCCGCCGCCCGTCGGGTTGTTGACAGGCCGGCAACCCGGTAGTACAATCCGATCAGTTGGCAGTCGTGTCGTGACTGTTTGGCAACTCGGGCCGGTGGCATACCGAGGTGGGCCGCCGGAAAGTGGGGAGCATAATCATGGCTGTTCAGGTGCGGGAAGCAGGCTCGGCGTTCGGCCGCGTGCTGAAGGAGTTTCGAGAGCAGCGGCGCGTATCGCAGAGCAAGCTCGCCAAGCGGGCGGGGTTCGATCACTCCTACGTGAGCCGCCTCGAGAGCGGCGCCCGAACGCCGACCCGCGAAGCTGTCGAGCAGCTCGCCGGGGCACTCGAGCTCGACGGCGTGCAGCAGGATGAACTGTTGGTCTCCGCCGGCTTTCTGCCACGCGAGGTGTCGAGCCTCCTTGCCGGCGAGCCCGAGATCACCGAGGTGCTCAATCTCCTGCAGAACGCGGAGGTGCCTGAGGAGTACCGATCCTCGATGCGGCAGGTACTGCGTGTCCTGGCTGATCAGGCCCGGCTTGTCCTCAAGGGGGAGAAAGCAGCCGGAGCGGGCTTCGCGGCCTGATCCGTCGCGGGTTCAAGGGGGCGGCGAGCGGGGATGCGCCGCCCCTTCGAACCCGCACGTACAGGCCTTCCAGAATATGAGACACTGGGCTTACCCCCCGTATCGCTCAGGGGCTAACTCTCTTCAACGGTTCTGGGCGGGAGTCCGAGTTCGACATCTGGAGCAGCCGAGAGGTTTTCACCGTGGCAGAATTTGCGCATCTGCACCTGCATACCGAGTTTTCGTTGCTTGATGGCGTCGGTCGCATCGACCAGTACATCGAGCGGGCACATCAGCTCGGCTTGCAGCACATCGCGGTCACTGACCACGGTGTCATGTACGCCTCACTCTCCTGGTACAACGCAGCCACTGAAGCAGGGCTCCACCCGATCATCGGCATGGAGGCATACCTGGCGGAGGGCCTGATCAGCGAGCGCAAGCGGGAGTCGTACCATCTCCTGCTGCTGGCGGCGAACGAGACCGGCTACCGTAACCTGCTGAAGCTCGCCAGCATCGCCAGCCTCGAGGGCTTCTACTACCGCCCGCGAATCGACCTCGAGTTGTTGCAGCAGTACCACGAGGGCATCATCGCCACCTCGGCCTGCATCGGCGGTCCGGTGGCCAAGCCGTTCCTCAATGGCGACATCGAGCGGGCCGAGCGCTATGCCGGGACGCTATCAGAGATCTTCGGAAGGGATCGCTTCTTCATCGAAATCCAGAACCACGGAATCGATCTCGAGGAAGAGGCGAATAGGTTCATGATTCCGCTCGCGAAGCGGATGAACCTGCCGATCGTTGCCACCAACGACGTGCACTACAACGAAGAGGACGACGCTGCCGCCCAGGATCTGCTCGTCTGCGTACAGACCAACACCACGCTGAACGATCCGAAGCGACTCAAGAGCGACTCCACGCAGCTGTATCTGAAGTCGGCGGGGGAGATGGAGCGGCTCTTTGGACATATCCCAGAAGCAATCACCAACACGGTCCGCATCGCGGAGATGTGCTCGCTTGATCTCGGCTTCAAGGGCTACCAACTGCCGCACTTCGACGTGCCTGAGGAATTCACGCCGTCGGCGTACCTGAGGAAGCTGGTCGAGGAGGGGGCTCGCCGGAAGTATGGAACCATTGAAGGTGCTGTCTGTGAGCGCATCGACCACGAGCTCGGCATTATCGAGAACATGGGCTTCACCAACTATTTCCTCATTGTCTGGGACTTCGTGCGGTTCGCGAAGGAACGCGGCATCCTGGTCGGGCCCGGTCGAGGCTCGGCCGCGGGCAGCGTCGTGACTTATGCGTTGGACATCACCGGTCTCGATCCCCTGAAGTACGAGCTCTTCTTCGAGCGCTTCCTCAACCCGTCCCGTATCTCCATGCCGGATATCGACATCGACTTCGCTGACGACCGGCGTGACGAAGTGATCGAGTATGTCGTCGACAAGTACGGCGACGATCGGGTCGCGCAAATCATCACGTTCGGCACGCTGAAGGCGAAGGCGGCGGTCCGCGATGTGGGGCGGGCGATGGATTTGGGCTTCGGTGAGACCGACCGGGTCGCACGTCTCATCCCGACCGATCCGAAAATGACGATCGAGAAGGCGCTCGAGACCGTGCCGGACCTCGGCAAGCTCTACGAGTCCGATGCGCAGGTGCGTGAGCTCATCGACACGGCGAAGAAGGTCGAGGGCCACGCGCGCCACTCGTCCACACACGCCGCCGGTGTCGTCATTTCCCGCGATCCGCTGGTCGAGCAGGTGCCGCTGCAGTACGCGGGCGGCAAGAGCGAGGGAGATGTGACAACGCAGTGGACGCAGGACCACCTTGAGTCGCTCGGCTTGCTCAAGATGGACTTTCTCGGTCTCAAGACGTTGACGGTGCTGGGGAAAGCGATCGCGCTGCTCGCCGAGTCCGGTCACAACATATCCCTGGAAGACACTCCCTTGGAGGACCCGGAAGCCCTGGCGCTGCTCCGTCGAGGTGAGACCTTCGGGGTGTTCCAGCTAGAAGGCGGCATGACCCGGCGGATGACCATCGACGTCGCGCCGGAGAGTTTCGACGACCTCGTTGCGCTGATGGCCCTCATCAGGCCGGGGCCGCTGGAGCTCGCGCCCGACTTCATTGCCCGCAAGCACGGCCGGGAGCCGGTCGAGTATATCCACCCGCTCGTTGAGCCCATCCTGGAGAAGACGTACGGCATCGCCATCTATCAGGAGCAGGTGATGCAGATTGCCAACGCCGTGGCGGGCTTCTCTATGGCGGAGGCCGACGGGCTTCGCAAGGCAATGGGCAAGAAGCTGCCGGAGGTGATGGCCAAGTACGAGTCGCGCTTTATTGAGGGAGCGGTCGAGAACGGGACCGACAAGGACCTCGCGAAGCAGATCTTCGACATGATCGAGGCCTTCGCCGGGTACGGTTTCAACAAGGCTCATAGTGCCGCCTACGCCGTGATCGCCGCGCAGACGGGCTACTTCAAGGCGAACTTCCCGGTGCAGTTCATGGCCGCGCTCATGTCGACGGAAATGAACAGCAGCGAGAAAACGGTGGTCAACATCGCCGAGTGTCGCCGTACCGGTATCCCTATCCTGCCGCCGGATGTCAACCGGAGCGGTGTCGAGTTTTCGGTCGAGAAGCTGGACGATGGGACGGAGGCGATCCGATTCGCGATGGGGGCCATCAGAAACGTCGGCGTCGGTGCTGTCGAGACGATCGTCGCTGCACGGAAGGAGCAGCCGACCGGCGAGTTCGCGTCGCTGGAGGACTTCTGTGATTCCGTGAGCTGGTCCAAAGTCGGGCGGCGCGTCGCTGAGAATCTCTGCAAGGTCGGCGCACTGGAGGGGTTCGGCGAGCGCAATGCGGTGCTGAAGGCGCTGGAAACGGCGATTGCGTCGGCGCAGCAGCGGCAAAAAGCGGCTGATCGGGGACAGACGGATATGTTCGGCATGGTGACTGCCGCGTCACCCGGACCAAGCGAGAGGACGTTGTCCCAAGTGCCGGAAGCAAGCAACAGAGAGCGTCTCGACTGGGAAAAGGAGCTGCTTGGATTCTATCTGAGCGCACATCCGATCAACGAAGTCGTCGGCAAGCACATCCCGCAGGGCTACGCGGAGATCGTCGACCTGGAGTCCCGGGAGCCCGGCGAACGGGTCCGTATGCTCGGCATGGTGGTGGACGTGCGGAAGATCATCACGAAGACGAACAAGTCCATGGCGATCGTGAAGATCGAGGACCTCACCGGCACGATCGAAGTGGTGTGCTTCCCGGAGACGTACGAGCGGATCGGCGAGATGCTCGAGGTGGACGCGATCATCGAGGTATCCGGAAAGTTCGAGCGGCGCAATGAGGAGCCGCAGATCGTGGCGGACAACGCAACCCGCGACCTGCCGGAGTTCGAAGCGGGACGCCCAAAGGACGAGCCGATCGTGGCGCTGCAGCTGCCCGGCAGCGAGGATGTTTGGAGCGACATATCCTTGATGCAAAACATCGACCGCGTACTCAACAACCACGAGGGAACGATCCCCGTGGAGTTCCGGTTGCCGCGGGGAACGCGCGTTATCCGTCTTCGCAGCCGGAGCCGGACGGTTGAGTGGAGCGACGAGTTCCGGGGCGAGATGGGCGAGCTACTCGGTGCGACGGCGGTGACGCTGGAGGAGCCGGCGCGCGAGTCCCAAGCGGCGGACTAGGTTTTCATGCGATCGATTGCGCGGATAGCCGGACCCGGATCGTCGGTGCAGAGGAAGAGCGCGACATCCTCGGCTCGCACCGCTCGCATGGCGCGGTTAATCGCGCGCCGTTCGGTCGGCAGGCTGACCAGAACCGGTGGATAATCGTTTCTCGCTATCCCTCGCCGAAATGCTTCGAATCGAGCCCGATCGGTCTCGCCGTGATGAATGACCGCACCGGAGTATCGACCGAGGATCCGGCCCACCTCGAAGACGTCGTCGGCAGGTAGCCGATCAAGGCCGCTCAGCACCGTGATCTGCCGACGACGTGCATGCGGGTTCGCCGCACGCAGCACCGGCTTCAGGAACCACGAGGGCATCATCCGATCAACTACCGTGTGGATTCGACCGATGTCCCGCGCCGAAAACGAGCCCGGCAGCTGATCGACGGATAATGTGAAGTTGGTCAGCGCCTGGCGGATGATCTCGGTTCCGATGCCTGTGGCCAGCCCCGCTGCAGAGGCCAGCATGACGTTCGTCTGTTCGAACGAGGCCGCGCCGTCCAGACAAACTGGCACATGGTGCACGTTCACGATTTCATGGCGATCATCGGCATTTCCCCAGACGACCGAGCCGTCCGGCTTTAGCCAGAGGTGAATCCCACCGGCATCGCGCTGCTGGCGGAGCATGGGGGCACCATCCGACTTTGCGACCACTACTGGGTGCGCGCTTTCCCCCTGCACGGCTCGCTCAAGATCGTAGTCCTCGCCGTTGAGGCAGATGAATCCGTCCGAGTGGACCGCATCTATCACGCGGGGAAGCGCCCTCAGCGCGATCCGGCCCGCAGCCGTGTGCCGGCATTGCGTGCTGTTGCTGCAGAGGTTCGTGATGATGCCGATCGGATAGGTGGCATGAGGGAGGCCGACGGCCGATATCAGGTTCCAGTCCAGCTCCTGCACCGCCACGTCGAGAGTACGCTCGGTCAGACGCGCCAGCGCACGGTTCCAGCCGGCGATCTCGCGGGACTGCCGCCGTCCGTTGATTTCGACGCCGAAGTCCGTCCAGATCGCGCTTCGCACGCCGGCAAGATCGAACACGGCCTGAAGCATGCGCACGACGGTCGACTTGCCGCGTGATCCTGCCACGGCGATGACGGGCGGCAAGCCGTATTCAACGCATCGCTTTTGCCAGTGACGAAACGACGGTGGCAGATCCCGTAACTCGGTCAATGGGCTGTACGCCGCGATCACGGGACATCCTTCCGGCCATCAGGCCCCAGAGTCCAATAACTCATGTATGTAGGGTAGCGCGTTTCTGAGCGCTGTGCCGCGGTGGCTGATTCCGTTCTTTTCTCCCGGTTCCAGCTCAGCAACAGTGCGCCCATCGCCAAGCACCATGACTGGGTCGTAGCCGAACCCCCCGCCGCCTCGCGGCGATCGGCCCACCATGCCCTCCAGCGTGCCACGGAATGCCCGCGCGCGCCCGTCCGGGGTCGCGACGACGATCACCGAGACGAACCCGGCCGTTCGAGCCTCGTCGGGCACCCCTTCCAGCTCGTGGAGCAGCTTTGCGATGTTTTGTTCGTCAGTCGCGTCGTCACCGGCATAGCGGACAGACCGCACCCCGGGTGCCCCGCCGAGCGCATCGACCTCGATGCCGGAGTCATCGGCGACTGTCACCAGTCCTGATTCCCGAGCCGCGTTCACAGCCTTCAGGGCTGCATTCTCCTCAAACGTGGTACCTGTCTCTTCGGGACTCTCAATGCCGGCTTCGGCAAGCGAGATCACTTCGGCGCGATCGCCAATCAGCGCCTCCATCTCGGCGATCTTGCCCGTGTTGCCCGTGGCGATCAGCAGACGTGGCATCACGCCTTCTCCTCCTTCAGCGCGAAGATCCGCTCCGCGTTTCGGGTTGTCGTCGCTGCTACAGATGCAAGGTCCGTGCCCCAGAGTTCCGACAACAACTTCGCCACCGCGACGATGTATGCGGGCTCGTTGCGCTTGCCTCGAATTCGACGGGGCTTGAGGTACGGGGCGTCGGTTTCGAGCACGACCCGGTCGTGAGGGAGATTGCCCACCCACTGCCGCAGGCTCTCCGAACCCTTGCGGGTGATGAGCCCGCCGACACCCACTGTCGCGTCCGTTTCGAGGACCCACTGGCGGAGCATATCGTTGCCGTCAAAGCTGTGGAGATGGATGTGAGGCAGCGAATTCTCGCTCGTCAGCACGTCCAACAATTCCACGTCGGCGTCGCGCATGTGAATCACCGCCGGTAGCTCGGCATCACCGGCGAGCGCGAGCTGTCCCCGAAACGCTGCCCGCTGGATATCGAGATTATCCTGCCGCCAGTGGAGGTCGATGCCGGTTTCGCCGATCGCCAGCGGCCGTACCGCGTCAACTCTCCCGCGGAGGCGGGGGAGCATGTCGTCGCTCCAGGCGTCGGCGTCGCCGGGGTGGAGGCCAAGCATGCAGTACATACCGTTTACGGTCCGCACCAGCTCTTCCGTGGTTTCCCAGCGCTGCTCGTTGTATCCGACGTTGATCCAGCGGGTGACACCCGCTGAGCGGCTCGCCGCGATCACGCGGTCGCGATCTTCATCAAATGCGTCGCTGTCCAGATGAATATGGGTGTCGACAAATTTCATGTGTATTCCATTCAGTCGCGCGTCCCGCCCCACACCGAGACCGTAGTGAACCCGATACCACCGTATACTGACCATGGCAACGGCGCCATTTGGGCGGCCATCCCCAGCACAGAATGGAGCGAGACGCGTGATCGATCGATACACGCTGCCGGAAATGGGCGGGATCTGGAACGAGCAGGCGAAGATCGATCGCTGGCTCGACGTGGAGAAGGCGGTGTGCGAGGCTTGGGCAGCTCGGGATCGAATTCCAGGCGACGCCATGGCCCGCATTCGGAAGGCAGCCTGTGATCTCGACCGGATGAAGGCGATCGAGAGGGAGACCGACCACGATGTGATCGCCTTCCTCAGAGCCACCGGCGAGACGGTCGGCGAGGCGTCGCGGTTCATCCACCTGGGCCTGACATCCTCGGATGTTGTCGATACCGGTCTTGCCATGCAGGCGCGAGATGCCGGGCGTCTCCTGCAGCGACGACTCGCAATCCTTGTCGAGACGGTCGGGCGGCAGGCAGTAAAGCACAAGCGTACACTGACCATCGGTCGGTCTCATGGCATGCATGCCGAGCCAACGACCCTCGGCATGAAACTTGCCGTCTGGTACGACGAGCTTCGCCGACACCAGCAGCGCCTCGAGATGGCTACTGACCATATTGCCGCGGGCCAGATCAGCGGTGCAGTCGGCACCCACGCCCATGTCGCTCCCGACCTTGAGGAGGAGGTGCTGGAACGGCTCGGACTCGGCGTGGAGTTGGCGTCGACGCAGGTCGCACAGCGCGACCGCCACGCGTTCTTCCTCGCTGTTCTGGCGGGAATCGGTGCGACGCTCGAGAAGTTCGCAGTCGAGATCCGGCACCTGCAACGCTCGGAGGTCGCCGAGGCCGAGGAGTTCTTCGAGGAGGGCAACCAGGGCTCCTCGGCGATGCCGCACAAGCGCAACCCGCACGAATCGGAGCGGCTCGCCGGGCTGGCACGGCTGCTGCGCGGTTATGCGCTGGCCGGGAACGAGAATGTTGCGCTCTGGCACGAGCGCGACATCAGCCACAGCTCGGTCGAACGGGTGATCTTTCCCGATTCCTGCATCGTGCTCGACTACATGCTTCACCTCGCCAACGAGTTGATTGGCGAGTGGGTGATCCACCCCGATCGCATGCGAGCGAACCTGGAGATGAGCGGCGGCCTGATCTACTCGCAGCGCGTGATGCTCGCGCTTGTTGAAGCGGGCATGGACCGCCAGCAGGCGTACAAGATCGTACAGTCCGAGGCGATGGCAGCGTCGAAGAGTCCTAGGGGTCCGTCATTCCGGGAACGGATCGAGCAGCATCCTGAGGTCCGGCGCGCGGCGTCTCCGGAGCAGATCGGCGCGATCTTCGATCCTTGGGACCAACTGCACAGCATCGGCGCGACGTTTCGGCGCCTCGGGCTGGAGAGCGAGGTGCCGGTGTGACGGACACACCCCCCGTTCTCGACATGGAACTCACGCACTACCCAAAATGGCGCAGTGGCAAGGTCCGCGAAATCTTCGATCTCGGCGACGCCTTCCTTTTTGTTGCGACGGACCGGATTTCCGCGTTCGATGTCATTCTGCCCGATGCGATTCCCGGCAAGGGCGTGTTGCTGACGCAGGTGAGCCGATTCTGGTTCGAGCAGACGCGGCACATCGTGTCCAATCATGTGCTCGACTTCGATTTGGACGACCTCGACCTCAGTGACGAGGAACGCGCGATGCTGCAAGGGCGCGCGATGGTCGTCCGGAAGGCCGAGCGGATCGACGTCGAGTGTGTGGTGCGCGCACGGCTCGCCGGCTCCGGCTGGGAGGAGTATCGACAGCACGCTACGCTCGCCGGGGCGCCACTGCCGGTGGGGTTGCGACCGGGCGATCGGTTGCCGGAGCTGCGCTTCACTCCAGCCACCAAGAACGATGCGGCGCACGACGACAACATCTCGACCGCAGACTTGCGCGCGGCGGTCGGCAGGAACCTTGCAGAGTTGCTGGAGGTGAGCAGCAAGGCGATCTTTCGGCACGCGGAAGGCATTGCAACGCATGCCGGTTTCGCCATCGCGGACACCAAGTTCGAGTTCGGCTTCATCGACGGCGAGCTCTCGCTGATCGACGAAGTGCTGACGCCGGATTCATCGCGGTACTGGGATCTGGAGGAGCTCGCGCCCGGATCGGCGCCCCAAGGGTACGACAAGCAGGTGATCCGCAACTGGCTGCTGGAGAGCGGCTGGGACCGCGAGCCGCCTGCGCCCTCGTTGCCGCCGGAGATCATCAAAATCGCTCGGGGCCGGTATGCCGACGTTCTCCGTCGGCTGCGGTCCGCAGCGACGTCCGAACCAGGAGCGACATCGTGAGAAGGTGGACGGTCAAGGCAATCATCATGCCCAAGCACGGCGTCAATGACCCGCAGGGCGAGGCCATCAAGGGGGGGCTTCAGAGCCTCGAGTTCAGCGGCATCGAGGACGTTCGTGCGGGTAAGCAGATCGCCATCATGCTGGAGGCGCGATCCCGTGAGGAGGCCGTCGCGGCGGTTGAGCGAATGTGCGAGCAACTGCTTGCCAATCCGGTGATTGAAACCTACAGCATCAGTGCGGACGAGGCCCGGCAGGAGAGTGCGACGTGATGTCTAACACCCCGCGCGTCGCCGTCATCGGGTTTCCGGGAAGCAACGGCGACCACGACGCACTGCACGCGCTCGCGCACGATGTCGGCGTCAACGCCGAGCTCATCGACTATCGGGCCACGGCGCTGAATGGCATCGATGCCGTCGTGCTGCCGGGCGGCTTCTCCTACGGCGATGCGCTTCGCGCCGGCGCCATCGCGCGGTTCGCGCCGATCATGGGCGCAGTGCAGGAGTTCGCCCGCTCAGGTGGGCCTGTGCTGGGCATCTGCAACGGCTTTCAAGTGTTGACCGAGGCGCACCTGCTGCCCGGCGCGCTCCTTCGCAATCGCACGCTCAAGTTCCACTGCCACGTCACCCATGTCCGGCTCGAGGATGCCGAGTCGATCTGGCTGAGCAACGTCTCGCCCGGCGAGGTGCTCTCGCTGCCGATCGCGCACGGCGAGGGGTCGTACTACGTCGACGATGAGACTCTCGCCCGGCTGGAGGACAGGAATCAGATCGCCTTTCGGTACGTCGAGAAGGATGGCTCCCTCACAGACGAGGCGAACCTGAACGGATCCGTGAGTGCTATCGCCGGCGTGATCAGCGAGGCTGGCAATGTGCTCGGCCTGATGCCGCACCCGGAGAGAGCAACCGACCCGCTCACGAGCAACGGCAGCGGCCTGAAGATCCTGTCGAGCCTGCTAGGCTCTGGCGACGGCCGCCAGGTCGCCGGGTCGAACCGGCACAACGCAGTGAGGTAACCATGACTTCCGAGTCTGTAACTAAACTTCGAGAGCACCTCGCAACCGTGAGCGACCTTGGTGGTGCGGCGAGCCTGCTGGGCTGGGACCAGCGCACCAAGATGCCGACCGCGGGCGCGGCGGTCCGCGGTGAGCGGCTCGCGACGCTGGGTCGTCTGGCCCACGAGCTGTTCGTCTCCGACATGACAGCGAAGCTGCTGGAGGCCGCGGAGAAGGAGCTGGATGGGCTCGACTCCGACAGTGACGAGGCCTCTTTGGTCCGTCACACTCGGCGAGAGTTCGACCGATCCGCGGTCATCTCCTCGGACCTGATGACCGAGTCCATCCGGGCGTCATCGGACGGCTACGGCAGGTGGGTAGAGGCTCGCGCGGACTCCGACTTCGCGAGCTTCCGGCCGGCGCTCGAGCGCATCCTGGAGGTGAACCGCAGATTCGTCGAGGCCTATCGCACCATCCAGCCGGATGCGGCCGAAGACTATGACCTGCTCCTGGAGGAATTCGAGCCCGGCCTCACCTCCGCCGAGATCTCCGAAGCCTTCGACGTCGTCAGGAAGCGCACCATCCCGCTGGTCGACCGCGTCCGCGAGCATGCCGACAAGGTCGACGATTCTCTCGTACATCGCGCATTCCCTCCCGCAGATCAGGAGCATCTGGCGCTCAAGGTGATCCGGCAGTGCGGCTTCGACGACAAGCATTGGCGCCTCGATGAGACGCATCACCCATTTGCTTCTTCGATGGCGACGACCGATGTCCGCATTACCACGCGATACATGCCGGAATTCTTCAATGCCGCCTTCTTCGGTAGCATGCACGAGTTCGGTCACGGGCTGTATGAGCGGCAGGTAAGCCCGTCGCTGGAGCGCACGCCACTCGCGCGCGGCACCTCGATGGCATGGCACGAGTCGCAGAGCCGGATGTGGGAGAACCTGGTGGGTCGCAGCCGCGCCTTCTGGGACTGGGCGATTACGCCGGTACGAGAGGCGTTCCCCGAAACCCTCGGCAGCGCCAGCGCGGAGGACATGTATCGCGCGGTGAACAAGCTGCACCCATCCCTGATCCGTGTAGAGGCCGATGAGCTGACCTACAACCTGCACATCATCCTTCGGTTCGAGCTGGAGCGGGAGATGCTGGCTGGTAGCGTCGAGCTCAGGCACTTGCCGGAGGCGTGGAACCAGAAGATGTGCGACTACCTCGGCGTGGAGGTGCCTGACGACGCCCATGGCGTGCTGCAGGACGTTCACTGGAGCTCGGGGCTCTTCGGGTACTTCCCGACCTATGCGCTGGGCAACATCCTCTCGCTGCAGCTGTGGCAGCGCATCACCGCCGACCTCCCGGACCTCGAGGAGCGGATCCGTGTCGGGGAGTTCGCGCCGCTGCGCGAGTGGCTCGGAGAGAACATCCATGTGCATGGCAGCAAGTTCAGGCCGAAGGATCTGATGGAGAAAGTGCTCGGCACGCGCAAGCTCGATCCGGGACCGCTCACGAACTATCTCGAAGCCAAGGTCGACGATCTCTACAGCTGACAGCGCCGCCACCCAGACACGACGAGCGGCCCTTGTGCAACCTGCACAAGGGCCGCAATGCGCCGCAGTAGGAAGGTTATGGTCGGCCGCGAATGAGGACGACGCCGAGGATCAGGACCAGGGCGCCGGCGATCCGGATTGGGTCGATCTGCCGTGGTAGGGAGCCGAAAGCGCCGACATGGTCCAGCAGCAAGCCGCCTATGAGCTGGCCCGGGATGATCGTGACGAGAAAGACGCCGAGCCCGATCCGCGGACCGATGA
>DASYWL010000055.1:0-6940 GCA_035936055.1 Thermomicrobiales bacterium | reverse complement strand
GAAGTAGTAGAGCGTCGCCAGTACCAGCACCGAGACGACGGCGATGATGCCGATGTCTTCGCGGGTGACCCCAAGGATCGATCCGAACAGGAAGCTGGTGAGATCGCGCTGGAACGTCGGCTGGCTGGTCATCAGCGCGATGCCGAGCGCGAACGCGCCGACGAACAGCACGCCGATGGCAGTGTCGTTGTTGATGCGCCGGTGTTGGCTGATTGCGCCGATCCCGAGCGAGACGATAACCGCGGCGGCGAAGGCGCCGACCAGGATGTTGCCGCCGGTGATGAAGGCGATCGCCAGGCCGGGGAAGATCGCGTGGGCGAGGGCATCGCCGAGGAACCCGATGCCGCGCAGCACGACAAAAGCTCCGATGATGCCGCTGGTCACACTGATGATGAAGATCGCGGCGAAGGCGTGCTGCATGAACGTACTCTGCCACGGCGCGATCAGGCTCTCGATCATCCCTGGCCAGGTCCTTCCGTGACTTTCGGTACGCCACCCTCCCGGAAGACCATGATCCGTCCTTGGAAGGTATTGGTGAGCGTCGCGTCGGTCAGGATCGCGGCCGGTGGTCCGTCCGCGATCACCGTGTTGTTGATCAGGATCGCGCGTGTGGACGACCGCGCGGCGTGCTCGAGATCGTGCGTCGCGAAGACGATCGTCACGCCGCGCTTCCGCAGGTTCTCGAAGAGGTCGAGGAAGAGCTCCTGGGTGGGGACATCCACGCCGGTGAAGGGCTCGTCGAGCAGCAACACCTCGCCGCAGGCTACCAGCGCCCGTGCCAGGAACACGCGCTGTTGCTGGCCACCGGAGAGCGCGCCGATCTGCACGTCGGTGAGCGGTTCCAGCCCGACATGGGCCAGCGCATCGATCGCCTGTTGCCGCTCCTGTGTATTGAAGGGCCGCCAACGGCGGGTATCCCGCGAGAGACCCAGCAGCACGGTCTCCAGTACCGAGATCGGGAATGTCCACTCGGCCCCACTGCGCTGCGGGATGTACGTGATTTCCGGCACGGGGTGCTTGAGTTCGCGGTCGCGGTATCGGACCGATCCGTGCGACGGCTGGATCACGCCGGCCAGGCTCTTGAGCAACGTGGACTTCCCGGCGCCATTGGGGCCGAGAATGCTGGTGATCGTGCCGGGCATGATGTCGATCATAACCTGATCGATCGCCGATCGGGAGCCGAAGTGAACGCTCAGATTCCGCGTGCTCAGCACCGGGCGATCAGGGTCGGGTGCAGGGGGGCAGGGACGCACGGTGGGGAACTCCAGGAACGCCCAACGTTGGGTAGGGCCGCATTCGGCGCGTCTGTCACCCTACACGTTTTGAGACATAGTGTCAATAATCAGCGTGCGCGTCGCGCTGGCAGTCCGGGCAGGTGCCAAAGACCTCCAGGAGGTGGTCGTGGATGGCGAAGCTGGTGTCGGCGGTGAGGTGCTGCACCAGCGTCTCGACCGGGCAGCTCGTGAACGACACCGTGGTGCCGCAGCCGGAGCAGACGAGGTAATGCCGGTGTCCCGGCGCGTCAACCATGTAGGCGGCGTTGCCGTTGGGCTGAATGACGCGTGAGAGCACGTCGACCGAGGCGAGGATTTCGAGTGTGCGGTAGACCGTCGCTCGCCCGATGCCGGCCTCGACGTCGTCCGTGTGCTCACGCAGCTCCGCCACAAGCTGCTCGGCAGTGAAGGGGCGGTCGTGCCGGAGCGCCTGCTCGACGATCGCCTCCCGAGGGGCGGTCAGCCGGTAGCCGTGCTGGCTCAGGATGGTGCGGATGCGCGAGGCGCTGATCGACGTCGCGCGCTGTCCGGCGCTGGCCTGTGGCACTAAAGTCCTCCTCGGGTGCGCGTTGGAGTGCCGGAATCATGCCTCGGCAGCGCTAACGAACCTCGTACAATGGTACTCGGAATACCTCACGGAAGCCTGCAGCGGTGCCGTCAGGTAGTCGGGAAGGCCGTTATTGGGACCCCATCGCGGGCGGACGCCCGGCAATGCAATCGATGAGAGAGAGGATACGGGCGCATGCCTGTGCAGATTGACGACCGCTTGGGACGTGCGACGTGGCCCCGGCTGCTGATGCTGGTGGCCGTCGCGCTGCTCGCCGTCGGGATACCACTCCCGGCTGGTGGGCAGTCGGATTCCGTGGTCTGGGAGCGCTACGATGTCGACCTCGATGTGCGCGAGGACGGCACAGTCCATGTGACCGAGGACCAGACCATCCGCTTCGACGGTACCTTCACGTACGGTTTCGCGGACATCCCCTTGGATCGGGTCGAGGGCATCGACAATCTCGCCATCACCATTGACGGCGAGCAGGCGCGCTACGTCGAGCCGTCCGAATACGCCGAAGAGCCCGGCACCTTCACCTATCGCGTCTCTGGCGATGAGCTGAATATCGACTACGCGTTCGAGCCGACGACGTTCGGCGAGGAGCGCAATGTCACGCTTGAGTACGACGTCAGCGGCGCGATCCGTGTCTACGAGGATCTCGAGCCGGCCAACCAGCAGCTCTGGTGGACAGCGATCAGCTCCGATGTCACCGAGGTCGCACCGATACGCGAGTCGACCGTCACCGTCACGCTGCCCGAGGATGTCCCGGGGGAGGAGGTGATCGCGGAGCCGGAAAACCCGGAGGTCGATGGCCGCACCTACGCTTGGACACGCACAGACCTCGATGCCGGCGAGGACTTCGAGGTGCGGCTTCAGTTCCCGCCGATCACAAATGCGGTGGTGCCGGCATGGCAGCAACTCGATGACGAGCTGCGCGAGGAGGCCCTCGAGCAGGAGGGGCGCGAGGCCGTCGCGGGCACGGCGCTCTTCGCCGCCGGGCTGCTCATCCTCGTCGGCGGGGGGATCGGCTTCACGCTGGCGTGGTTTGCGCGCGGACGTGACCCGCACGTCGGCGCGGTGGCCGACTACATCGCCGAGCCGCCGGACGATCTCTCACCGGGGGCCGCCGGCACGCTGGTCGATGAGACGGTGCAGACGCGTGATGTCCTTGCCACAGTCCTCGATCTCGCGAGCAAGGGAGCGATCGCCATTCACGAGTCGGGCAGGGAGGAGGGGCTCTTCGGACTCGGGGGCGGCTACCGACACGAGCTCGAGTTGAAGGATCCCGCGAAGGCGGAACGACCGTTCGAGCGGCGGCTACTCAATCTGATGTTCGGCCTGAATGCCGATCCGGGCGACCGCACCAGCCTCGGAGAGTTTCGGCAGGCCTACGCGGGTAACGTCGAGTCGATCGCCGACGGGTTCTACGACGAGCTGGTCGAGCACGGCTACTTTCACGAGTCACCGGAGGCAACGCGAAAGCGGTGGAAGGGCATCGCGGTCGGCACGCCGGTCGCGCTGGTGATCGCCGCGTTTGTGCTGGTGAACCTGTTCGACGTCTTGATGGGCTGGATTGCTTTCGTGATCGTCGCAGCGGTGATCATCGCCTTCTACGGCGCGTTCCTCTCGGCGCACATGGCCGTCAAGACCCGGCAGGGTGCCGAGGCGGCTGCGAAGTGGCGTGCCTTCCGTCGCTATCTGGAGGACATCGACGAGCGCGAGAACCTGGAGGAGTCGAAGGAGATCTTCGATCGCTACCTGTCCTACGCGACAGCCTTCGGGCTGGAGAAGTCGTTCGTCCGGAAGTTCGCGGCCGCCCATGTGCCGATGCCTGGCTGGTTCGAGGGTGGCGGCTTCGGCATCCCGACAGCTGGCGGTCACCCGATGCGGCGCGGTCGCCGAACCGTGGTGGTCGGCAACCCCTGGTTCGGTGGCGGCTATGGCGGCGGAACCATGGGTGGTGGCCAGGCCACAGGTGGTGGTCGTGGCGACGGCGGGGGCGGTGGCCTTTTCGGCGGCTTCCCGGACCTGCAGGATACGAGTGATGCCGGTGAGCGCACGCTCCAAAGCGGCAGCGACAGCTTCTTCGATATGCTCGACACGGCAGCGCGCGCCTTTAGCAGCGGCTCGCGGCGGTCTGGGCGTGGCTCCTTCGGCAGCTTCGGCGGCGGACGTGGCTTCAGCGGTGGCGGCGGATTTGGCGGTGGCGGTGGTGGGGGTGGCCGCGGATTCGGATGACCGGCCGCTCGCTTCGCCGTTCACCGAGATGACCCCCTGAATGGACACTGCGACCGCGATCCTCCACCTGCTTTTTCTCGCCGGCATGCTGCTCATCATCGTGGGCGGCCTGCTGGCGATCCTGCTCCTTTGGTATTCCCGCGGGCGCGACCCGCACATCGGACCAGTCGCGGAGTACCTCTCCGAGCCGCCGGACGATCTTCCGCCCGGTGCCGTCGGCACCCTGATCGACGAGCACGCCGATGAACATGACGTGATGGCGACCCTGCTGGGGCTCGCCCGGCACGGTGCCGTTGAGATCACACAGGTCAGCGAGAACGGCAGGCGGGACTTCGTGCTGATGCTGATCCATCCCCGGCGGATTGAGGATCGCATCGAGCGGGACTTGCTCGTTGTGCTCTTCGGTCCTGACCCGCAGGCACTGCAGGAAGTTCGCCTCAGCGACGTCCGGGGGGTGTTTCTCGCTCACCGAGACCGAATTCGACGGGATCTCTACCGCGAGATAGTCGATCGGGGCTACTTCACGCGGTCGCCCGAGGTGACCCGGAAGCTGTGGAGGTGGATCGCCTGGAGTGGCGTGGCCATTTCGGTGGTGTTCGGCATTGCGCTGACCATCCTTACCGATGCCTGGGCACTGCTGCCGGCCATCGCGGGCGTGATCGTCTCGCTGGTGCTGGTTCGGGTTGCGCGGCGGATGCCGCAGAAGACGCGGAAGGGTGCGGAGGCGGCTGCCAGGTGGCGTGCGTTCAGGACCTACCTTCAAGATATCCGCAAGTACGAGTCGGTGGAGACGGCGACAGAGCTCTTCGATCGGTATCTGGCCTACGCGGTCGCGTTCGAGATCGAGAAGCAATGGGTAAAGACGTTCGAGCGGGCAGGGACGCCGGCGCCGAGGTGGTACCACTCGGCGGGCGACATCCTCGTACTCGGCGAGGCGGGCGAACTGCTCGGCGAGATCGGCCATCTTGGGCGGGTGCCCGGCCCGGGCGACATTGGCGACGTCAATCTGCCGGATGTCGGCGGTATCCCCAACATCGGCCTGCCCGATGTCGGCGGTGTCCCCAACGTCGACCTGCCCGGTGCCGGTGACGCCTTGCAGGGCGCCTCGGATTTGGTTTCCGGCGGGTTGCAGGGCGCCAGCGATGGTATCTTCGACCTCTTCGACGCGGCCGGCTCCATCTTCGACGGTCTCGACTTCGATATCTGACCGGGCGTGTGCTCATACACGTTGGGGCCGGCACTACAGCCGTTCTCGCCTGCTCACCGGTATCCTGTAAGGCGAACGCGTGAGCGACGGCGTGTGCATCGCGACGATCCACAGGAGACTCATGGCCCAGCAATTCGCTGCACCCACAACCGGCGAGGTGCCCTGCAGCTACCATCCAGACGTCATGACCGGACTCCGCTGCTCGCGGTGCGGCAAGCCGATCTGCCCGCGGTGTGCGGTGCGGACGCCGGTCGGACTGCGCTGCCCCGATTGCGCCGGGGTACGGGGCCTGCCCACCATCCGCACCTCCCCGAACGCGCTGGCGAGAGCCGGTGGGCTGGCGATGGCTGTCGCGGCGTTGGTGACTGCACTCTGGTACCTCGCTCCGGACTGGAAGTTCTACCTCTCGCTGGCGCTCGGCTTCGGCGTCGCCGAGGCGATTGCCTGGATCGCGAAAGGCAAGCGTGGGTCCGATCTGCAGGTGCTGGGGATCGCGATCGTCACCCTCGCGATGGTCGCCGTGCGCCTGCTCCTCGCCCAGAAGTACGGCATCCCCATTGACCTGATGCTCTCCAGTGAGCGGGTCGTCGTGCAGGAGGGAGGTCAGCTGCTCGCGGGTATGCCACGTGACTTCGTCCAGCTCCGTATCGTGCCCGATATCCTCTTCATGGCCCTGACCTGGGTGATCGTCTGGGTGCGGTTTCGCTGACGTCTGTCGCTGGAGTCTGGCAAAACCGGTTTTTTTGTCCTGACGTAATCGATTGTTGCAAACCTGTAACGCGTGCGGGCGTTCTGTGATTCGGATGTCACGTCTGCTGTCGCATGATGGGGACTGGAAGACGATCGGTGCAGGACCGTATGGCTGCGCCGACGAACCGGTTCGCGAAAGGAGCCATCATGCGACGCATCCTGTTTGCCATGCTGCTCGCCCTCCATGGAGCCGTGCATCTGATGGGCCCCGTCGACTTCTGGGGCATTGCCGATCTCGAGGAGATCGCGCCGCCGGACGCCTCCACGGCCGTCGTCGACCTGCTGGGCGGGCTGTGGCTCCTGGCCGCGGTCAGCTTCATCGTCGGGGCGGTCGCCCTCTGGCGGGGCGCTCGCTGGTGGCGGTCGCTGGTGCTCGCCACCGCCGTGCTCTCGTTCGTGATTGCCGGCGCCGTCTGGGCCGACGCCTGGGTGGGAATGGCTCTCGACGTCGCCATCGCGGTGATCGCCCTGCCTGGACGGCTCATCCCGTCGCCTGACCGCGATCCCGTGACGCCTATGGATGGTACGGTCGCTCGAACTCATGTGACCGGTCGGCGCCCGGCCACCCGGCGCATCGCCCCGCGCTAGCGACGTGGCTGCCCGACGAACGATTCGCCGAGCCGATGCGCCTCGTTCCAGACGTCGCGGATCGGCTGGTCGAATTCGCGTGCCAAACGGGCGATCTCGTCGTACTCGGGCTGGGCGTCGATCACCCGCCCATCGAGAATGCGCAGCTTGACGGGGACGTCGCCCCAGCGGGTCGTGACGGCACCGAAGTCTCGGCCCGCTTTTGTGCGCTCGATCGACCATGAGCGCGTGCCGAGGGTCGTAGTGTTGAACATCAGGACGTGTTCCAGTTGTGCCTGGCGAGATGCCGGAGCCAGCAGGCTGACCTTCGTCGCCGGGCGACCCTTCTTCATC
>DASYWL010000054.1:0-3627 GCA_035936055.1 Thermomicrobiales bacterium | reverse complement strand
TCCTTCCCGGCCTCCAGCGCCGCCCGGGTCACGGGGTAGTTGAGCGGGATCGGGAGCGAGACGAGCACGGCGTCCACGTCGTCGCGTCGGAGCAGGTCGTGGAAGTCCTCCACGTAGGCGTCCATCGCCGCGCCGCTGTAGTCAGCAAACCGCTCGGCGTTGGAGCGCTCCACGTCGCAGAACGCCGCCACCCGAAACCGGTCGGGCATCCGCTTCAGCGCCGGCCAGTGTAGCTGCTCCACGGCCAGCCCGGTCCCGATGATCCCCAGCCGGATCGGCTGCCTACCTCTACCCCTCGTCATCTCGACCCTCCCCGACAATGCCATGTGGGCGAATAGAATGCGTCCAGCAGGCAGTCCACAACACGGCGTACCGCTGCCGAATGTGCTCGGTAACTGCGCGATGGTCTCCTTGCGCTACTGGACCGAGGATGGTTGCACGGACCATGCCAATGCATGGTGCTGGCTCGGTGCCACATGGACTAGACGAGCCGTTGAGTTTTGGATGAAGGCCAGTGGCGGATAGTACGCGCCGATGCGGGCGTAAGGCGAACCGTAGACCCGATCCGTGCGATTGCAGGAAACGACCAGCGACTCCAGCATCCCTCACGCAACATGACCCGCCGCCTGTTCATTGCTCGGTCGGTGAATCTCCACCGTCGTGAACCTGGACGGCATCAAGAAGGCGTCTTCGGAAGCGACTTTGCTTCTGGGCCGTTACCGCTCATGGGTCTCCATGACCGGCGCAGGCAAAAGGATTGACATCGGCGCGATCACTACGGCACCGACCGGCAGTGAGCGAGAGCACATCGACGGGCCGAAGGGACTTGGACGCGCGTCGTCGGCGACTTCCCCCCACGCTCGCTTCCGATTCAGCGCCATCCGCCCCTCAGTCGATCATTTCGCCGCCTGTTGCCGCTCCACCTCGTGACCTTGCGCGCGCCAACCCTTGCCACCAGCTGGCAACACCGGTCGTGCGCCGGGACGAGATCTCTGAATCGCGTCAATCCGGGACCGGAGTGTAACGGGGGTGACCGCTCTTTGAACCTTGTTGCGATGGGTAAAACGGGTGCTCTCGACGGCGGATCAATTCCGATTCCAAGCGTATTCCAACCAAGTCTTCTGCGGTTGCTGATCGCAACTATTGACCGGGCCCGGGCAGTTCGTCATAATTCTGTTCCACGATACATTCGAGATCCGTCCGAACGGACTGCTTAGGTTCTGCCATGGTCGCCGCCGTGTCACCGTTTCGCCGTACCACTGCCCTACCAGCCCCGTTGAGTCCCTTCGTTGGCCGGACGCACGAGGCGGCATCGATTATCGGCCTGCTGCGCCGGGGCGATGTACGACTCGTCACCTTGACCGGCCCCGGTGGGGTGGGGAAGACGCGGCTCGCGCTGGAAGTGGCGCGATCAATTGTCGAGGATTTCCCGGACGGCGTTCGGTTTGTCGCCCTTGCCCCCATAACCAATCCTGGCCTCGTCGCCTCCTCGGTCGCCCAGGTGCTCGGCGTTCGCGAGCTTGGCGAGGACCCTCCCGTCGTCCGACTCGAGATGTTCCTCCGTGACAAGCATCTCCTGCTCCTCCTCGACAACTTCGAACATGTTGTTGAGGCAGCACCGCTGGCGGCCGACTTGCTCGCCGCGTGTCCTGATTTGAAGATCCTGACCACAAGCCGTGTCCGGCTTCGGCTCTCCGGTGAACGCGAATACCCGGTGCCGCCGCTGGCATTGCCAGCGGCCGGACACTCGCTCAACCGAGAGGGGGTGTCCGAGTCCGAGGCGGTTCGGTTGTTCACCGAGCGAGCGCAGGCGGTCAAGCCCGACTTCGCTTTGATCGACGAGAACGCCGACGCGGTGGCGGAAATCTGTCACCGTCTGGACGGCCTTCCCCTAGCCATTGAGCTGGCTGCTGCCCGTGTCAAGGTCCTGCACCCCACGGCGCTGCTATCCCGGTTGGAGAAGCGGCTGCCGCTCTTGTCCGGCGGTGGACGCGATCTTCCCGCTCGGCAGCACACGATGCGGGACACCATCTCCTGGAGTTACGACCTCTTGTCCCCGGATGAGCAGGCACTCTTTCGTCGGTTGTCAGTGTTCGCCGGCGGCTTTACGCTGGAGGCGACAGAGGTCGCAGTCGCACCGCATGATCCTGGTATCGATCTCTTCGAGGGCGTCGCCTCGCTAATGGATAGGAGCCTGCTGCGGCAGGCACAGGCGCCGGACAGCGAGCCCCGGTACTCAATGCTGGAAACTGTCCGGGAGTACGGCTTGGAGCAGTTGGACTCGCACGGAGAGGCGGACGCCGTGCGGTGGTGCCATGCGGCCTACTTCCTGGCATTGGTCGAGCAGGTCGATCCATTGCTGCGTACTGGGGAGCAACAGACGTGGCTGGGTCGATTGGAGGCGGATCACGCGAACCTGCGGGTGGCGCTCGGCTGGGCGATCGAGAGGGGCGAGGCCGAGATGGCGCTTCGGTTGGCCGGTGCCCTGCACTGGTTCTGGTACTTGCGGGGACATTGGAATGAGGGGCGCGGCTGGCTGAAAAGAGCTCTGGAGTTGCCGTCTCATGGCAGCGGGGTCGCGGTACGGGTGAAGGCGCTCACTGGCGCGGGGGTACTCGCCTTCGCCCAGAGCGACTACCCAGCCGCACGTGCTCAACTTCAGGAGAGCCTTGCCATCTGCCGGCAACGTGGTGATCCTGCCGGCAGTGCCTACGCCCTGCACTTCCTTGGCATGGCGGCGCTCCTCCCGGGTCAATATGCGGTGGCGCGCGACCTCTTTGAGGAGAGCGTCGAGGGGTTCCGCCGGGCGGAGGATCCTTGGGGCCTTGCCATGTCCCTCTGCTCGCTCGGTGTCGCGGTGATGCAGATGGAGGCTGACGGTGCTGGGGACCATGACGATGCACGTGTCTTTTTCGAGGAGAGCCTGGCCTTGTTCCGAGAACGAGGAGATACGTTTGGACTTGCTCGAGCACTGCAGTATGTAGGTGAGGCAGCGCGAGCCCTGGGAGATTACCCAGCATCCAGGAAACTCTATGAGGAGAGTCTCACGCGCTACCGGGCGTTGGACCATCGAAACACCGCCGCGAGCGTCGTCCACAACCTCGGGTACGTTGCCCAACACCAGGGCGATTTGCAGGGCGCGGCTTCATGCTTCGCTGAAGCATTAGCTGTGCACGTGGAGCACGGCGACCGGCGGAACATTGGCCACTGTCTCGGTGGCCTGGCTGGGATGGTCGGCCTGCTCGGGCCGTCCGAGCAGGCGGCGCGGCTGTTCGGCGCCGCGGACGCGATGTTCGCCGGCACCGGTGCCTCTATGTTCATCGTCGATCGCCCCGACTACGACCGCAACCTGGCGATGATCCGCGATCGGCTTGGCGAGCAGCAGTTCGCCGCCGCCTTCGCGGCGGGTCAGATGCTACCGCTGGACGATGCGCTTGCCGAGGCGGCGCAGGCGACCGCCATGGTGAAAGTTGAGTCCTCGGGAGCGTCCGCAAACGGTACACCGACGGCCGTATCGTGTCAGTCCGCGACCGACTGGTATGGCCTCACCGCCCGCGAACGCGAGGTGCTGCAGTTACTCGTCGATGGCCGCACCGACCGCGCGATCGCCGAGGCCTTGTTCATCAG
>DASYWL010000053.1:0-2959 GCA_035936055.1 Thermomicrobiales bacterium | reverse complement strand
CTGACGACGGTACTCGGTCGAGATGAAATCGAGATGAAGGCGCGCGTGCTGCCATTACGGATTGGGCAGATCCGCCAGGTCGTGGGCGGGAGCCAAATGGCCGACCGCATCGAACGACGGCTCCTCGACAGCGACCGGTTCGGATTCCGAGGCGACCACCGTGACGGGGTGCCCAAGCAGGAGCGTCGCGACCGGTCCCACGGTTGCCGGATCGCCGCTGGTCGTGAACCGCGTCGTTCCCGGGGCGATCGCCAGGCTACGGAGCCTCCGCTGGCCGAGCACGACATCGAGGCGACGAGCGATCGCCTCCCCGCTATCCAGCACCTCGACTCCAGAACCGAGATAGCGCTCGATTGCACCGCGCAGGAAGGGATAGTGCGTGCAGCCCAAGACCACGATATCCACGCCGACGGCGATCATCGGATCCAGGAGCGGGCGCAGTGCAGCATCAACCTCGTCTCCAGCGAGCACGCCCGCCTCGACCAGTTCGACGAGTCCCGTTGCCGCCACCCGATACACCTCGACGCCACCGGCATAGGTCTCGATCAACCACTGCAGGCGCTCGCCGGCCACCGTCCTTGGGGTCGCCAGCACGCCAATGGTGCCCGTCACCGTGCACTCGACAGCCGGCTTCACTGCTGGCTCCAAGCCGATCAGCGGAACATCGGGAAAGGCCTCACGCAGATGAAAGATGGCCATTGCGCTGGCCGTGTTGCAGGCGACCACGATGGCCTTCGCCCCAGCGTTGATGAGGGTGCCAACGACGTACTCCGATCGCTGCCGGACCTCCTCCGGCGACCGAATGCCGTAGGGACACCACGCGTTGTCGGCGAAGTAGATGAGGTCTTCGCAGGGTAGCCGTCGCTGGATCTCCCGGACAACGCTGAGACCGCCGAGCCCGGAATCGAACACGCCGACCGGATGGTCGCTGGTGGCGATGGTGTGTGCTGGTGCCATGCTGTCCCTCAAGACCATACATCACCCGACGAGTACACCCCCCCGCAGTCCTGCACAGGCGAGTGAGCCATTATGTTCCATGTCAGACCTGTACGGCCACTTCACTTGGGTGAAATCCGACAGGAACCCGGCCCTGTCAGGAAGCAAGGTGGGAAGACTCATCGACAGGGAACGGCTTCCGGCCACCTTCCCAACTCAGAGCGGCACCTGTGCCGGCTGCGTTCGGAACTCAGCCTCGGCGCCATGCCTTTGCGCTACTCGTCGTACCCCGCGTACATCTGCTCGGCGACCGCTTCCGCATCGCCAGCCGGCTCAACGTCCCACGCGGCGCCGGGGAATACGGCTGCTCGCTGGACCTCTGGCACCTGCGCCCAGAAGTGCAGCGGCCGTTCTTCTGCGCGCGGGAGCTCCTGGCCGGCCACCAGTGTGGCCGTGTTGACCAGCAGCTTCGACCCCTTGCGCTCCAGCATCTGGACATCGTGGAAGGCGTAGTCGCCCTCCTCCATCCAGAAGATCGCCACGTCGGCGACATCCCCGACGCCGATCCTGCCGAGATGATCGAGTTTGACCGCGCGGGCCGCGTTGATGGTCGCGGCGGCGATCACATCCTCGATCGGCATGCCGAGATTGATGAATTTGCTCAAGGTGGTAGGCAGGTCGAACATGGGCCCCTGGATCGCCATCTGATGGATGTCGCTGGAGATCACGTCGGGCGGGATGCCCTGATCGAGCATCGCCTCGGCCACCTCGTAGCTAAACGAACCGGTACCATGCCCGACGTCGAGCACGAGCCCCTGCTCCTTGAGTGCCTTGACCTGCGGATCAATCTTGTCATCCGGTCCGATGATGCGCATGTCACGCCCAGTGAAGCAGTGCGTGAGGATATCGCCAGGCCGCAGGTACTCCGCCACTTCAGAAAGCGATGGCGGCGATACACCGATGTGGGTCATCAGCGGCAGGCCAACCCGGTCCGCCAGCTCCCGAGCGCGCTGCATCGGCAGGATACCGGTGCCGCGCGTGGTGTTGCTATCGATACGGGCCTTGATGCCGAGAATGATATCGCGGTGCCGCTCAACGATACCCGCGGCGAGATCGACATCCAGATAGTCGGGATTGGAAAACTCCCAAGTGGGCGCGACGAGACCGATCGAGGAGAGATTGAGCAGCGCGTACACGCGCGCCTGCGTCTTCTCGACGATGTACTCACGGAACCCGGGAAATGTGTAGCCGCCGGCGCTCCCGACATCGAGCCATGTGGTCACACCGGTTCGGGCAGCGACCGGATCCGCTTCGATGCCCCAGTAGGTCACGCCCCAGTAGATATGCGTGTGCAGGTCAACCAGGCCCGGCGTGACGTAGTGACCACCGGCATCGATTTGTCGTCGCGCGCTGGCCGGGTCGAGATGCGTCTCCACCGCGGCGATCTTGCCGTCACGGACCGCAACGTCACCCACCATGCTGACCCCGTTTGCCGGGTCGATCACGTGTCCCCCGGAGATCACCAAGTCGTACTGCTGTTCACCTTCCCGCACTGCGCCGTCGGTCACCATTGCTCTCCACTCTCTCGTCGGCGCCCGCGGCGCCTCAGTTCGCCAGCCAGCGACGCTGACCGAATTCTTGCGGCAGGATACCTATTGGGCGAAACCACGCAAGAGCGCCAGCGCTGTGCATGGCGATGCTTCGCCACGAGTACGAGGCCAGAGGTCAGCACTCGGTGATCGACAAGTGGAACGCCTCAGTCGGCCAGCGCGTTGACGGTCGATCGCACGACCGGCCAGCGATCGTAGGTCTGGATCAGCCCGGCGGAGTACCACGCAACCCCGATCATCTCTCGCTCACGCGCCAGACGAGCCTGCCGTTTGAGCATCGCCTCGTTGTGCTCTGTGTACAGGGGTAGCCAGCATGTTCCCTCCGGAAGGGCGTCGAGGTGTTCCTCGATCAGGCGATCCCAGCTCCACGGCTCGCCCTCGGCGATCGTCGTGTAGACCATCGGCATCACGCT
>DASYWL010000052.1:0-9281 GCA_035936055.1 Thermomicrobiales bacterium | reverse complement strand
TCGTGCCCGCAAGCATGCATCACACCATCGTTCTTCGAGCGGTAGTCGACCTCGTTCTCCTCGACGATCGGCAGCGCGTCCATGTCGGCCCGCGCCAGCACGACCTTGCCCTTGCCGGAACCATCGCCGGTGCCGCGAATCAGGCCGGTCACGCCAGTGACGTTAACCTCCGTACGGATGTCCTCGACGCCGAGGGTCTGGAGCCGCTCGGCCACAAACCGTGAAGTGTTGAATTCCTGAAAGCCAAGCTCGGGGTTTTCGTGGAGGTATCGCCGGTCGGCAACCGCGCCGGGCAGAATCTCGTCCACGTCTTCACGAACGTTCGCCAGTGTCACCATGCGTTGCTGTACCTCACCGGGTGTTGCGCCGGTCGCGGGTCGGAGCGACCGCGAGGCCGGAATGCGTGTATCTTCAGTGGGCAACATAGCAGACGCGACCGATCCCGCAAGGTCGAACCCCGCCGCTTCCATCCCGCATTCCCGACCGGAGACGAGCCCCATGACCGACGCCACACCCCAGCAGCCGATCCTGACCGAGGAGCACGCGGCCGAGGTCGTCTGGGCGGCGGTCGAGCGGGCAGGCGGCACCCGTTCCATCTATCGCAATCCCCGTATGGCCTTCGCCACGAACGCGCGCCGCAAGATCGAGGCCGAGGGGTACGAGGTGGACATCCGCTACGGGGAGATCTCCACACCGGCGATCGCGACCGTCGAGGGATGGGTGTTCGAGATCTTCGATGAGGAGATCGAGTTGCTCATGCGCCCGAAGGGACGTTAGATTCTCACCGATGCCGGTCCGCCATTTGCAAGGCGATACCTCGTCATTTCGGCCGATTACAGCGGCTCGAAGCCGTAGACCTCGGCGAGGTCGTGCCACTGCGGGTTGGTTTTCTCGATGAGTGCGGCCTTCTTCTCCCGGCGCCACCGTTTGACCCGCTTCTCCCGCGCGATGGTGTCGTCCGCTCTGCTGAACACCTCGACATAGACCAAGCGGACCATGTTGTACCCGGAAGCGAATGAAGACCGTACCCCGTTGCGGTGTTCCCAATACCCGCCGCTCGAGGTCACTCGTGATGCCAATGTAAATCCGCCGAGTCTTACTGGCGAGGATGTACACGTAGTAGGTCCGCTGCATCCTCCCCTCCCAACAAACGCTTTTCGCGAGTTGTCTCGCCGAGAGAACTCTGCTTCCTCTCGTGGGAGAGATTTCTCCACTCCGCACGCCGAGCTGCGCTCCGGTCGTAATGGCAGGGCTCATTCACGGAGACGTGCACCCAGGTTCAGCTCTCAGTACCTTCGGTCTCAACCCGGGCTTCGGGGGGAGCCTTGGATGACGGTTCGATGGCCCAGATTCGCTCGGCGCCGCCGTTCCAGACCAACTCCTCGACGAAATCGTGTAGCTTCGGGCCGGGCACATAGTAAGTATTCACGTGCGGTCGGATCTGCTCCGATTCCAGTCGCGTGGTCACCCGAAAGAGTGGCGGCAGCGTCCTGACACCCTGCTCGTACGCCTCGCCGTGCCGGTAGTGATATCGACTGCCGCGGGTCGCGCTCACCCAGTCGACATCGGCCCAGCCGCTGCCGTCCGGGTTATCGGGGATCCAGAGATCGTCACGCTCGTCCGATATCACTCGACCTCCAGTCCGCGATAGGCGCCCTCGTAGGTCAGCAGCGGATCGTCCTCGTCGGGGCCGATCTCCCCGCCATCCACCTCGATCACCACCAGCTCGTGGTCACCGTGAGCCGCTCGGGAGACGATCCCGCCGGTCACGTGGGCGGCCGCGCCGCTAAGGATCGGCACCCCATGGGCGTCCAGCTCGTGCGGAACGCCGGTGAAGGCGGCGTCCGGCACAGGAGCGCGCCCGGCGAAGCGCTCCGAGAGGAACTCCTGATCGCGAACGAGGATCGCAATTACGCAGCGCCGCCCCTCTTTCGCCAGTGACGGAAACTCGCCGCCCGCCGTCAAGCCGACCGCGACCAGCGGCGGCTCCAGCGAGAGCGGCATCATCGCTGTCAGGGTGATGCCCCGCAGGCGCCCGCCGTCGCGCAGGGTCATCACTGCGATGCCAGTGGCCCAGCGCCGCCGGAAGGCTCGCGTCAGATCCGAGGGCGTCTGCGGAGTGTCGCCGCGAGCCGAGCGCTGGCTACCGCGCACGATGCCGCCGCCGCTGGTGATGCTGCGCTCCTCGTCAGTCATGGTCCACCCGCCTGTCAAGATCCTCCAGCACCGACCGTGCGTACTCGATGATCAGGTCGAACGCCATGTCGAGGGCCGGGTCACGTCGTCCCTGCTGCCGATCGCGGATCATCACCACCAGGTCCTCATGAATCGGCAGGTGCCGCCAGAGGTCCGCCGAGGGGCTGAACTGCCCGCGCAGCGCGACCTCGATGTCGGCCGGTTCCATCTCGGCGAGGTGCTCCCGAATCTGGTCGAGCGACATCCGCTCCTGCTTGAGCAGCTCGATGTACTGCAGCCGTCTGAGGTGATCACGGTCGTAGGTGGCCGTCGGGCCGCGTCCGTAGGCAGGCTGAAGGAGTCCGCGCGCGATGTAGTAGCGGATGGTCCGGGCGGGGTACCCGGTCATCCGCTCCAGCTGCTCGATCGTGAAGCGCTGTTCTCGCCGTGATCGTCCGCCGCCCGTATCCGACATTCCGCTCCTCGCTGCTGGGCCGTGGGTCATCACCCGCCCATGATGCCACGTCCGGTATCGTTTCGAGCGTGCAGGGACCGGGATTCACAGGGGCAGCGTAGTATCATCGCGACGGCATGTGGTTATCTCGCCCCACGCAGGCATCCACCCACAGCACAGGAAACCCGAACGAATGAGCTTCGAGACCCTGATCTGGTTCGGCATCAGCGGCGGCACGCTCGCCTTCGCGATCTCGCTGCTGTGGCAGCGCTATGTGCAGCGCACCGAGCGCGCGGTGCAGAGCCACGGTTCGTTCACGATGTTCGCGATCCTCGGGATCATCTTCTCCATCGGGACCTTCGTGACCGCGCTGGCGACGATGGGATGATGACCGTTGCCGTAGGTTCATTGGCAGGGATAGCGACAACACGCCACCCACCGACCGTCACTCCGAGCTTGTCGAGAAGCCCTCATGCCAAGCGCAGCCAGCTTGCTGTCGTTTTCGCCTCGCGCTGGACTCAATACTCATAATCTGTCTACCACTTCGTTGCGCTTCGCGCGGGGATGCTTCGACTTCGCACCTGCGGCGCTCGCTCAGCATGACGGCAAGTACGTTTGGGCGCGGCTGCTGACGCCAAGGGCCAGCGAGAGCGCTGTTCTATCGCGCGGTCGGGTGACACGAGATTTCTTTCTTCCGGCATAATAGCGGAGGACCAAGCACCTGGAGGAGAAGGCGATCATGTCGACCCCCAAGCCATTGATCGCCTTCGGCTACCCAACCGAGGCGCACGGCCGCATTCCGTCGTTCACTTCGGTTGAAGAAGAAGCCGGTTTCTGGGATACCCATGACTTCACTGACTTCGAAGAAGAACTGGAGTCATTTGAGCTGGTCGTCGAGCCTGATCTTTCAAGCTCACTGACCCTAGTTCTAGCGACGAACGATCGCGAGGAACTCGATCGTCGCGCCGAAGAGTTCGGGGTAGCGCCGTCGACGCTCGTGCCGATTTGGGTCAAGGAGCGACTCCACAAGGAAGCCTCATAACATGGAGCCAGCCGCCGGGGTCACACCCGACCACTTCCTGGACACTTCGGCACCACGCACGGCGGTCGTCTCCTGGGCGCTCTACGACCTCGGCAACACGACCTTCAGCCTCGCGATCGTCTCCCTCCACTTCCCGCTCTGGGTCGTCAACGACCGCGGCGGCACGGATGCGCACTTCACGCTCGCCGTGAGCCTCTCGATGCTGCTCATGTTCCTCGCCGCGCCCGTGCTCGGCGCCCTCTCCGACCAGGCATCACGCCGCAAGCCCTTTCTCGTCACCGCCACCCTGATCTGCGTCTCCTTCACCGCGCTGCTCGGCACGGGAAGCATCTGGCTGTCGCTCGCCTTCTTCGTGGTTGCCAACTTCGCCTATCAGGCAGGGCTCCTCTTCTACGACACGCTGCTGCCCTCCGTCGCTACCCGCGAGAACCGCGGGCGTATCAGCGGGTTCGGCGTCGCGGTCGGCTACATCGGCTCGATCATCGCCATCCTCACTGCGCTGGCAATCCTCGGTGTCGGTGGCACAGACGCCCGCGTCTGGGTCTTCCGCGTGACTGCGGTGCTCTTTCTGCTCTTCGCACTCCCGCTCTTCCGCTTCGTCAGGGAACGCGAGCGGCCGGTCAGCAGCGCGATCGACCTCGGTGCCGCCCGGCAAGCTATCCGTACCGCCCTCGGCGCGGTGGCGTCGCTGCGCCAGCGCCGTGACCTGCGGAACTTCCTGCTCGCGCACCTGCTATACGCCGACGCCGCCAACACCGCCATCGCGGTGCTCGGTATTTATGCGACCAACGAGGTGGGCTTCTCCGACGAGCAGGCGCAGATGGTGCTGCTGGTCGGCATCGTCGGGGCGATCACTGGCGGGCTCACCATCGGCCACGTGGCCGACCGCATCGGCCCTCGCGACACCCTCCTGGGCGTGCTGGGCATGTGGTTGGTCTCCCTCACGCTGGTCGCGACCATCGCCTGGCTGGACCTGTCCGAGGCGGTGTTCTGGCCCGTGGCGGTGCTGGTCGGCATCGCCCTGGGCGGGCTGTGGTCGGCTGACCGCCCGCTGATGCTCCAGCTCATCCCCGCCGGCCGCCTTGGCGAGTACTACGGTCTCTACTCGATGGTCGGCCGGTTCGCCGCCATGCTCGGCCCGTTGCTCTGGGCAGTGGTGGTTGACGGGGTTGGTTGGGGACGCCCGACCGCTGTCGCCGGACTCGCCGTCTTCATCGCCGTCGCGATCGTGCTGCTGAGCCGCGTCGACAACCGGCCGGTACCGCAGGCCCAGGCGGTGGCAGGCCCGGTATCACCATAACTCCGCATTGAACCGGCGTGGGATAATACCTGCAACGAACCGGGAAGGTTGTGACCGCCGGTGCAAGCCGGCCTGCATTCCCGTGACCGCCACCATGCTGCCTCCTGACCGGCGAATGGTGTCGCCCAGCGCGATTCGACCTGAAACATCGAAGGAGACACGGATTTGGCTACGGCAACAACCGTTGACAAGGCACTCGAAGAGAAGGCGATCAACAGCATTCGCTCGCTTTCGATGGACGCCGTCCAGGAGGCCAATTCCGGCCACCCGGGGCTTCCACTCGGCGCGGCGCCGATGGGATACGTGCTCTGGCAGGAGTACCTGAAGCACAACCCGCGTGATCCAGAGTGGTTCGACCGCGACCGCTTCGTGCTTTCCGCTGGCCACGGCTCGATGCTGGTCTACTCGCTGCTCCACCTGACCGGTTACGACGTCACGCTCGAGGATCTCAAGGCCTTCCGCCAGATCGGCTCGAAGACCCCCGGCCACCCAGAGCGCGGCCACACCCCGGGCGTCGAGGTGACAACCGGCCCCCTCGGGCAGGGCATGGGCAACGGCGTGGGCATGGCCATGGCCGAGAGGTTCCTGGCGGCGAAGTACAACCGCCCGGACCACGAAATCATCGACCACTACACCTACGGCATCGTCTCGGACGGTGACATCATGGAGGGCGTCGCCTTCGAGGCGGCCGCGATCGCCGGGACCCTCAAGCTCGGCAAGCTGATCTACCTCTACGACTCCAACCACATCACGCTCGCAGCATCGGCCAACGTCACGCTTGGCGAGGACGTCGGTGCCCGCTTCGAGGCGATGGGCTGGCACGTGCAGTCCATCGACGGCATGGACACTGACGAGGTCCGCCGCGCGCTCGACGCCGCCCGCGGGGAGACGGAGCGCCCGTCGCTGATCGTCTCCAGCACCGTCATCGGCTACGGCTCGCCAAACAAGGCCGGCACGTTCGGTGCACATGGCGCGCCGCTCGGCCCGGACGAGGTGGAGGCCACCAAGAAGAACCTCGGTCTGCCGACCGACGAGAAGTTCTTCGTCTACGACGAAGCGCTGGACCACTTCCGGGAGGCGCTCGACCGCGGCGCCGAGGCGCAGGCCCAGTGGCGTATGCGCTGGGACGCCTACCAGAATGCGTTCCCGGAGGAGGCCGCCGAGCTGGAGCGGGCGATCAACGGTGAGCTACCCGACGGCTGGGACAGCGATATCCCATCCTGGGAGCCGGACCCCAAGGGCATCGCCACCCGCAAGGCGGGCGGTGCCGTGATGAACGCGTTCTTCGAGAAACTGCCGACCGTCATCGGCGGCTCCGCCGACCTCAACCCGTCGACCAATACCGTCCTCAAGGGCGGCGGCGACTTCATGCCACCCAGGTTCGACGAGGACGACGCGGCGGTGCAGGGCGCAAGCGGCGGCCCCTGGAACTACACCGGCCGCAACATCCACTTCGGTGTCCGTGAGCACGGTATGGGGGCGATCGTCAACGGTATGGCTGCGCATGGCGGCGTGATCCCGTTCAGTGCAACCTTCCTGACCTTCTCGGATTACCAGCGGCCGTCGATCCGCCTCGCCGCGCTCAGCAAGCTGCGCTCGACCTTCGTCTTCACCCACGACAGCATCGCCGTCGGCGAGGATGGCCCGACGCACGAGCCGGTCGAGCACACGATGTCGCTGCGGCTGATCCCGGACCTGCAGGTCTTCCGCCCAGCCGATGCCAACGAAACGGCCGACGCCTGGCGCGTGGTGATCGAGAGCGGCAAGGCGAGCGTGCTGCTCCTCAGTCGACAGGATCTGCCGGTGCAGGACCGCTCCGGCGCGAAGGGTGGCGTGCGCGAGGGAGCCTACATTCTCGCCGACAGCAAGGGCGATCCCGACCTCGTCTTCTTGGCCACCGGCTCCGAGGTCGCGCTGGCCGCCGACGCGCGCGCAGAGCTGGCGCAGCACGGCGTCGATGCGCGGGTGGTGAGCATGCCGAGCTGGGAGCTCTTCGACGCACAGGATGATGCCTACAGGGCAACCGTGCTTGGCCCGGCTGGCACGCCGCGTGTCTCCGTCGAGGCTGGCACGGTGATCGGCTGGGAGCGCTACACCGGTGAGAAGAGTGCGCACATCGGCATCGACCGCTACGGCGCCTCCGGTCCGGGCAACGCGGTGCTCAAGTACTTCGGCTTCAGCGTCGAGAATGTCACCGCCACTGCGCTCGAGCTCCTCGGCCGCCACGAGGACGCTGTGCCGTATCGCGAGACGGCGGACAAGCATGCGGCTGGCCCAGCTCCGTCAGGTGCCGAGGGCCACTCCTGATGTGCCGCGGGCACGGGAGTTGCATGGGGTTTCCATGAACAAACCGAGCTGAGCAGGACACGAAAGGACGGCATCATGACCAACACGATCAAGCGGCTCCATTCGGAGCACGACCAGAGTGTCTGGCAGGACGACATCAGCCGCGACATGCTGCTGCAGGGCACCCTCAAGCAGCGCATCGAAGAGGTCGGCATCCGGGGCGTGACCTCGAACCCGACGATCTTCCAGAAGGCGATCTCCGTCGGACACGCCTACGATGAAGACATCAGGCGGATGCTCGGCGAGGACAAGACGCCGGTCCAGGTGTTCGACGCCCTCGCCATCAAGGACATCCGGGACGCCTGCGACCTCTTCCGACCGATGTACGACGAGAGCAACGGCGGCGACGGCTTCGTCTCGATCGAGGTGCTCCCGAGCCTCGCCCGCGACACCGAGGGCACCGTGGAAAACGCCCGCATGCTCTGGCGCGCCGTGGACCGCCCGAACCTGATGGTGAAGGTGCCGGGCACCGTCGAGGGAGCACCCGCCATCGAGCAGCTGCTCAGCGAGGGCATCAACATCAACGTGACCCTGCTCTTCTCGCTGGAGAACTACGAGCGGGTCGCCCGTGCCTACGTCGCCGCGCTGAAGCAGCGCGACAACGCCGGCGAGTCGATCGACCGCATCGCCTCGGTCGCGTCGTTCTTCGTCAGTCGTGTCGACACCGCCGCCGACAAGGCGATCGACGAGAAGATCGCCGAGGGCAATACTGATCTTGCCGATCTCAAGGGTAAGGTTGCAGTCGCCAACGCACGGCTGGCCTACCGCAAGTTCGAAGAGATCTTCCTCGGCGAGGAGTTCATGGTGCTCGCCGAGAAGGGAGCCGGCGTGCAGCGGCCGCTCTGGGCCAGCACCGGCACCAAGAACCCCGAGTACAGCGACGTGCTCTACGTCGAGACGCTAATCGGCCCGCACACGGTCAACACGATGCCCTGGCCGACGATCGAGGCGTTCCTCGACCACGGCACGGTGAAGCGCACCGTCGACCAGCACTACGACGAGGCCGAGCGGGTGCTGGCGCGGCTCGAGGAGGCGGGCATCTCGCTCGACGCAATCACCACGAAGCTTGAGGACGACGGCATCGACGCCTTTGCGAAGTCCTACGACGAGCTGCTCGCCGGGGTCGAAGAGAAGGAGAAGGCGCTGGCCGCCGCTGGTTGAGCCTGGCGCAGGGACCGGGGAGGCGTCGCGCCGGCGACTCCCTGCCTGAATGGGAGAGCACCACGCATGACGGACAAACACCAGGTGCGACACGTTGGTGTCGTTGGTCTGGCGGTGATGGGTGCCAACCTGGCGCTCAACCTCGCGCGGAATGGCTACGCCCCCGCCGTCTACAACCGGACTGCCGCGCGGACGGAGGAGTTTCTCGCCGACGAGGCGAAGGGCACGGAGATCATCCCGGCATGGTCCATCAACGAGCTGATGGCCTCGCTGGAGCGACCGCGCCGCATCCTGCTCATGGTCAAGGCCGGCCCCGCCGTCGATGCAGTGATCGAGGATCTGGTGCCGTACCTCGAGCAGGGCGACATCCTGATCGACGGTGGCAACTCGTTCTTCCAGGACACCGAGCGCCGCTCACAGGAGCTCGCCGATCGCGGCTTCCACTTCGTCGGCATGGGGGTTTCCGGCGGCGAGGAGGGAGCTCTCTGGGGTCCGAGCCTCATGCCCGGTGGCTCCGCCGAGGCCTACGCCGAGCTGGAGCCGATGCTGACCGCGATCGCCGCGAAGTCGGACTCCGGGCCCTGCGTCACCCACGTCGGTCCCGGTTCGGCCGGGCACTACGTGAAGATGGTGCACAACGGCATTGAATATGGCGACATGCAGCTCATCGCCGAGATCTACGACATCATGCGTAGCGCGCTCGACATGTCGGCCCCGGAGATCGCTGAGGTCTTCATGCGCTGGAATGGCGGCAAACTGGGGTCGTTCCTCGTTGAGATCACCGCCACCGTGCTGCGGGAGAT
>DASYWL010000051.1:0-2840 GCA_035936055.1 Thermomicrobiales bacterium | reverse complement strand
GTGCTGAGGTCCGCCCATATGCGTATATCGCGCATGCATACGCGATCGATATCCGTAATATGGCGGATGCGCGCACGTCGACGGAGGAGCAAGATAGACCCAGGCTCGATTGGAACCGGATGGCAAGGCCAGCGGAAAACCGGAGCCGCACCAGTGGCATCGATGAGTGGGGCAGTGTCGCCTGTGCGACCGGTGACACGCTCGACGAAACCTCTCGGGCCGTGGCCCTCCCCGAGCTCGCGAGCTCGAATCCAGCGGATGCGACAGCCAGCGCTCCGCCGGAGGCAGTGGCGACGGTCGACCTCTTCCACGGTAAAGCCGTGGCCCTCGCGGGGCTTGGCCCCCACCCTCCCCTCAACGGCCCGCTCCGGTGATCACCACCGGGCGGGCCGTTTCCTGTCCGTGCCGCGGACCACGGCGCGCAGCCGCCGTCGGCGATTCCTACTCCAGCACCGTCATACATCCGTGGCCGCGATCGTGCAAGGCATCGCTGCGCACCGCAGCCGTCGGCAGTGGGCGAGTCCCGCGTGCCAAAAGATGTACAACAGACGAGGAGCAGTGGATGGGGTACTCACGAACACCGGAGCTGGGTGACATGGCCAGGCACCAGGGCCGGGATGCCGCGACGGCCTGGTGGCGTGTCGGGGTCATCGTCGGCGTCGCGCTCGTGGTGGCGTTGACGGCGGCCGACATCTTCTGGCTCCTGGTAGAACCCCTGACGCTGATCCTGGTGGCCATCGTCATCGCGCAGGCACTGTCTCCCCTTGTCGGCTTCGTGGAGCACCTGCTCCCGCGTGGCGTTGCTGTCATCGCCGTCTATCTCGCGCTTGTCCTGCTGATCGCAGGACTTGGATGGATTCTGGTGCCAATGTTGGTATCCGAGGGGGAAGGCCTCCTGAAAGATATCCCCGGAATGCTGACGCAGGCTCGCAACTCACTCAATTCCATCAGCATTCCGGGCCAGGGGGAATCTTCGAACCAGGTGGTTGCTCGGGTGGAGTCTGCCGTGCAGGGGACTGCCGACCGGCTGCTGTCGTTGCCGATGACGATCTTCAATTCGCTGATCGATTTTATCGTCGTAGTGTTCATGTCCGCCTACTGGCTGATCTTCACGCCCGCGCTGCGCCGGTTCACCCTGTCCCTGTTTCCGGAGGAGAAGCGGCTGTGGGTTGACAGCGTGCTGGATGAGATGGGTGACACGATGGGCGGCTTCGTCCGCGGCACCCTCATCGACGCGTTCATCATCGGGTTGGCGGTATACATCGGTCTGACGGTCATCGGTATCCAGTACGTCCTGCTGCTCGCCATACTCTCCGCCATCGGTGAGCTCATCCCGATCATCGGGCCGATCCTTGCTGCGGTGCCGGCGGTTTTCGTGGGGTTCATGGACTCCCCTCGGACCGCACTTGTCGTCCTTGTCTTCTTCCTTGTTCTGCAGCAGGTGGAGAGCAACCTGCTCCTTCCCCTAGTCATGCGCAACCAGGCCGACGTGCCTCCGCTGCTGTCCCTGGTCGCCGTCGTCATCGGTGGGGCTCTCGGCGGAATCCTCGCTGCTATCCTGGCGATCCCGATCTTCGGTGCGCTGCGAATCCTGATCGTGCGCGTCGTCGCGCCTGCCGAGCGGGACTGGACCGGTGTGGACGACGCACCACACGAGGTGGGCACGGAAGAGGAAGTGGCCCCGGATGAGATCGTCGAAGAGGTCGACGAGGAGAAGGAGAACGGGCACCAAGACCGGGCGGAAGCTCCGCGTGAGAGGTCGGGCAGGGGCCGCTGAACGAGCAGCCGTTGCCGCGGGTCACGCGTCGCCGGTCATGGGCGTGCGCATCGTCTGGCCCGCGTGCTGCTGGTTCGGGATGGCATCATTCGCCCGGTGGGCCGAGGCCGTGCGACGGGTGACGGTCCTGAGGAGGGGTCAGCGGTGAGCGATAACGTGATCTGGCCTCGCGAGGGTGAGCTGGAGCAGGGATGGTTCGCGGTGGACTCGCCCGCCGAGGGGGTCTGGCGCGTCCAGGAACCGCTGCACGAGGAGAACGTGAAGTCGTTCCTCGTGCTCGGCGTCGAGCGGGCCGCGCTGATCGACACAGGCATGGGCGTCGGCGACATCCTCGCCGTGGTGGAGCGGATCACCACGCTGCCGGTGGTCGTCATCAACAGTCATGCCCACTGGGACCACATCGGCGGCAACGCACAATTCGACGAGATCTGGATCCACGAGGCGGAGGCGGCCGGGCTCGCCAATGGCGTGCCGAACGAGACCCTGCGCGGGTGGTTCGGACCCGATCGGCTGCGCGGGCCGCTGCCGACCCATGTCGATCCGGCGACGGTCGCCTACCCGCCGACACCGCCGAACGGAACCCTCGAAGGCGGCGAGGAGATGGACCTCGGTGATCGCTGCCTCGAGGTGATCCACGCCCCCGGCCACTCGCCGGGTGGGACCTGCCTCTGGGACGAGCGCAACCGCATCCTGTTCACGACCGATGTGGCTTACCCCTGCTCGCTGCTGGTCGACACGCGCGATGACCTGCCGGTCTACCACCGGACGCTGGAGCGCCTGGCCGCGCTTGAGCCGGCGCCGGAGCTGGTGTTCGGCTCGCACTGCGATGTCGAGATGCCGGTCGCGATGCTGGCGGCCCAGCGTGACGCGATCGCGGCGATCATGGACGGGCGGGAGCCGGACCGCGAGCTCGATGGCGGAGTGCTCCGCTGGGGGTTCGACGGCTTCGCGGTCGAGCTGGGGTAGGAGTTCGGCGACTGCTACTCAGCCAGGCGATCGCGGGCCGCATCACTGATGCCACAAGCCCGCTGCAGGAGCGGTGTTGGTCGGTGTGCCGCAGGGT
>DASYWL010000050.1:0-3445 GCA_035936055.1 Thermomicrobiales bacterium | reverse complement strand
CTCTCGCAGGGCTACGTCCTGAAGTTCGCCATCGAGCCCAAGCCGAACGAGCCCCGGGGCGACATCTACCTGCCGACCATCGGCCACGCGCTCGCCTTCATCGAGACCCTGGATCACCCGGAGATGGTGGGTCTCAACCCGGAGTTCGCCCACGAGGTGATGGCGGGGCTCAACTTCGTCCATGCGGTCGGGCAGGCGCTGGAGGCCGGCAAGCTCTTCCACATCGACCTCAATGACCAGCAGCCGAGCCGCTACGATCAGGACTTCCGCTTCGGCTCGGAGAACCCCAAGCGCGCCTTTTTCCTAGTCAAGCTGCTCGAGGACGCCGGCTACGACGGTCCGCGCCACTTCGACGCCCACGCGTACCGTACCGAAGACGAGGAAGGAGTCTGGGCGTTCGCGCGCGGCTGCATGCGCACGTACCTGATCCTCCAAGAGAAGGTGCAGCGCTTCAACAAGGACCGCGAGGTCCAGGCGCTCCTTGCCGAGCTGAGCAAGCAGGACAAGAGCTACGACGGGCCGCGGGCCGGGGAAGGGTACTCGGCCGACCACGGCGCCCAACTCAAGGAGCAGACCTTCGACGTCGCCGTGCTCGCCGAACGCGGCCGCCGCTACGAGGAGCTCGACCAGCTTGTGATGGAGGTGCTGCTCGGCGTGCGATAGGACGGCAAGGGAATCGTGCGGGGAGGATTCGGAACGAATACGGCACCGCCGCCCTATTCGTAGGGGCGGACCTTGTATTCGCCCTCCCAACAACCGAGGCAGCCAGCCGTTGCCTGTGAGAGACCGGCTCAATGTCATCTCGAGCCGCCCAGGCGCACAGTCGTCGCAGCCGGGTCGAAAAATGACACTGGCGTGATGCCTTGAACCTCGTCATCATCGGGCATCCAGAACGCCAGCACCATGGAGACCAACAATGCCATACATGCTCGGACTCGACATTGGCACGAGCGGCGCGAAGGCTGTGCTGGTGGGGGAGGACGGCTCCGTCGCCGGAGTCGGCAACGCCAGCTACCCGCTCTCCCACCCTCGCCCACTCTGGAGTGAGCAGGATCCCGACGACTGGTGGGCTGGTGCGAAGGCGGCACTCAGGGAAGCCATTCAGGGAGACGGCGTGGCCCCTGACGAGATCGTCGCGCTCGGCCTGACCGGTCAGATGCACGGCGCCGTCTTCCTCGACGAGACCGACACGCCGATCCGCCCGGCAATGCTTTGGAACGACGGCCGCACCGACGCTCAGTGCGACGAGATCGAGCGTCGCGTCGGGCTGGAGCGGCTGCTGGCAATCACCGGCAACCCGGCACTGGAGGGCTTCCAGGCGCCGAAAATCCTCTGGGTCCGAGAGCACGAGCCGGAGGCGTATGTGCGCGTCCGGCGCGTGCTGCTGCCGAAGGACTACATCCGCCTGTTACTCACCGGCGATGCCGCCACTGATGCCTCTGATGCCAGCGGTACGCTGCTGCTCGACCTCGCCGCCCGCGAATGGTCCGACAAGCTCCTGTCCGCGCTCGACATCCCACGCGCCTGGCTGCCCACTGTGCACGAGAGTCCGGAGCTGACCGGGAAGCTGCGCGAGCAGGTGGCCGCTGAACTCGGCCTGCCCGCCGGACTGCCGGTCGCCGCCGGTGGTGGCGACAACGCCGCCGCCGCTGTCGGTACCGGGATCGTGCGCGAGGGCTTCGTCAGCTCCTCGGTCGGCACGAGCGGTGTCATCTTCGCTCACACCGACGCCTTCCTGCCCGACCCAGAGGGACGGCTCCACGCCTTCTGCCATGCGATCCCCGACAAGTATCATCTGATGGGTGTGACCCTTGCCGCAGGCGGGTCGTTCTCTTGGTGGCGGGACTTGCTGGATCCTGAGATGAGCTTTGGCGACCTCTCCGCCGAGGCGGCGAGTGCCCCACCGGGGGCCGACGGGCTGCTCTTCCTGCCCTACCTGAGCGGCGAGCGCACCCCGCACCGCGACCCGCTCGCGCGAGGAGCCTTCGTAGGGCTGACCGCCCGCCACACCAGAGCGCACATGACTCGCGCCGTGATGGAGGGAGTCATTTTCAGCCTGCGTGAGTCGCTGGCGCTGATGCGGAATCTCGGCGTGCAGATCGACCACGTGCGAGCCACTGGCGGCGGCGCGCGCGACCCGCTTTGGCGGGAGCTGCAGGCGGATATTTACCGCACACCAGTTCGCCGGATGCGGGTCGAGGAAGGACCAGCGCTAGGTGCCGCCCTCCTCGCCGGCGTCGGTGCGGGCGTCTTCGTGGATGTCATGGCCGCGAGCGAGACGATTGCCCTGCACGCCGAGGCACAGGCGCCCGACCCAGAGCGGGCCGATCGCTACGACGGACTGTTTCGGCTCTATCGCAGCCTCTACCCGACCGCCGCCGACATCATGCACGAGCTCAACACCTTCGCCTCAAGTGCTGATTCTGCAGGCACATAGGGGCGCCGGGTTGCTGCACCTCAGAAGGACCGGTGCCTTGGCGGATTGCACACCCCACGTTCCGCAGGCCACTATGTGCGTCGAATCCCTGCGGCCCATTCCGAACACTACCTGTCCAGTAACGCCTCTTTGACGGGAAAACACGCGCACAAGTCAGCGAGGTACCAGCTTCGTCCTGCCATCAGCGGAGGTGCAACTCGGCAAGTTTGCGCTGCAGAAAATTATCGGCAGGTGACTCGGAGCCGGAGGAACGGGCCACGGTATCAAAACGAAAAATCGGGCCGGCAAAGGAATCGAGCGTAACCGAGTCAGCCCTTGATCGCGCCTGCGACCATCCCTGATACGACCCGTTCCTGCATCACGAGATAGAACAGGATCACCGGCAGGCTGGCCAGCGTGACGGCGGACATGAGACCTGGCACGTTGACGCTGTACTCGCCGGAGAACTGCATGAGGCCCAGGGGAAGCGTCAGATTCGAGCGAGACGACAGGAGAACGAGCGCGAAGACGAACTCGTTCCAGACGTAGATGAACGTGTAGATGGCGACAGTGCTCAGCGCCGGCGTGGTCAGCGGCATGATGATCCGCATGAAGATCTCGATGTGGCTCGCTCCGTCTATCCGCGCCGCCTCCTCGAGTTCCTTAGGTAGCTGGCGCATGAACTCGGTGAGGATCAGGATCGCCAGCGGCAGGTGAAACGCAACGTACGGCCCCAGGAGTGCCAAGCAACGAATCGTAGATACCAATGCGATTGGTCAGCGTGTAGATGGGGATCAGCGTCACATGCACCGGAATCATCGCGCCAGCGATGAAGAGCAGAAAGAGTACGCGGTTGAATCGGAGTCGCATCTTCGCCAAGGGGAAGCTGGCCATCGCGGCGACGCCGAAGCGCTCGGCCTGGCGCCGCGCGTGTTCCGGCACCAGGTCGGCGATGCCGACGACCCGCAGGTTGGCGAAGCGCGTCGTGAAGTTCTCCAGGTAGATGGCGGAGATGTAGCCCGCCCCGAT
>DASYWL010000049.1:0-5756 GCA_035936055.1 Thermomicrobiales bacterium | reverse complement strand
GATCATGCATCCGGGCCGTCACGCGAGTTGCCGGAAGGTCCTGCTACTCGCGCATGGACTTCGGTTCGCGCCGCTCCGCGCTGCCGCTCAAGCCAATGTTGGCGGCAGACGGATGCTCACCGGCGCTGTCGGCCCACCTCTGGATGAGGTGGGTCAGGTAGATGCCGCTCAGCATCATGATGATCGCGAGCCAAAGCTCAACCGTCTCGGCCAGTGTGCCGAATACCAAGGCAAGGTTCGATATGATCATTCTGATGATCTCCTACGACGCTGGCTCGACTACCAGTATGCCGTACATCCCGCCTTCCCGGTGCCCGGGTACGGAGCAGTAGAACTCGTATTCCCCGGGCTCGGCATCCTCCGGAATCGTGATCGTTACGTTGGTACCGTCTGTCGGCAGATCCTCGTGGATACCGAGTTCATCGACCGTGAAATCGTGTTGCAGCGATCCGGTATTTACTGTGATGAACGTGTCACCTGCCTGGACGGTGAAATTGGTTTCACTCCATTCGTACGGATCGGCGGCTTCCAACGTGACGACGCCAGTCTCAGCCTCAGCCTCAGCCGCTACCCCTTCTTCCTCAGGAGCGTCCTCGCCCAGATTCGCGCCTTCGGCGCTTTCACCTGGATCAGCGACTTCCGGCGGGGGCGCGGTCGGATAGGCCGGCGGCGCGTCGACGGAGCCCTCCTCAATGTGATCGCACACTTCTGCTTCACCGCCTTCATGCCGGCAGGCATCCTGTGCAACCTGCTGGCCAGTCTGAAGGACGGACCGATTGTAGACGTAGTCCCAGTCGCCGTGGAGGATCAGCGTGACGATGGTATTGAGCTGCGCGTCGCTGAGGTCGTTGCGGAACGACGGCATCACCTTGTCCTCGATACGCGGGTCCGAGGGGGCGCCATTGAGGACACGGTATCGGATGAGGCTTTCGGCCCGCTGCAACTGGACTGGGTCATCTGACTGGTAGAACTCGTTGTTCAGTGGCGGGCCGATGCGTGGGTTCTCCTCGCCACCGGCGGCACCCAGACCGGCTGGTCCATGGCACTGCAGGCAGAACGTGATGTACAGCTCGGTACCCCGGACGATCGATATGTCCTGCTGCTCCTCGGCTTCGGCATCGCGACGGCCCGGCTCATTCGCGATGTAGACGGTCAGGACAGTTGCGAGTGCGACAAGGCCGATGATCACCACGGTCGCGAGCTTCTGGACAGCTCCCACGTTTCGCTTCTCCTCATCCTCTAGCGTGGCCCGCGAGCAGCGACCCGCGAAGCAGGTTCCTAGGCCGTGTATTCAACGGCGAGTTCGGACCGGTCCGCACTTCCGACAATGATGGTCGAGGGGTTCGTGTCGACGACGATGGCGCCGTCGTCAAGTACGGTCACCGGCATGATGTCCAACCCGTACGGAGCCGGACCGGAGATGCGCTCGCCGTTGTAGTCGTAGACGGAGCCGTGGCACGGGCAGATGAAGCGGTTCTCGGCGCTGATCCACGGGACGGTGCATCCGAGGTGTGGACATTTCCACCAGAGCGCCAAGACGCCGTTTTCCGTATGCACCACGAAGAACTGGCCCTGCGAGTAGCGAAATGGCTCACCGCCAACCTCCGGCACATTGTTGGCGCTGACGTTGATCTCACCGCCGAATGCTCCGGTCTTGTTCGGCCAGAGCAGCCAGACGAAGCCGCCGGCGATTTGGGCGGTCACGATGCCGACCGCACCAAGGGCGGCATTGCGGGTGAAGGAGCGACGGGACGAGAGCTTCTTCGCCGGGGTGGCGCCGTGAGTGGCTTGGAGGAGCTTCAGGAGGCCAAGGACCTTGGCGACCAGCCACCCGCCCGCGATGCCCGCGAGCGTTCGTACAAGTGGAGTCATACGTCAGTGTTCCTTGCCTAGGCTGGGCGATGTCTCCACCGCCCGACATGCTTGTTGAATGGCGGAGTGCCGCTGGCTAGTGATGTTCGAGCGGGAGGTTCCAGGGCCAGGTGAGCTCCTGGCCTTCGCCTCGGAACGACGTGCCGAAGAATGCGAGCACCCAATAGGTCACGAAAAAGCCGGTAAAGAGTGCAATGATGAGCTCGCGCCTCGTTGGGCGGAAAATGCCCTGGACGAGCGCCACGAGCACAGCGATAGCAGCGAGGATGATCAGACTCGAGAGAACGATGCTGCCAACCCAATCCGGTGCGCCTAGCTCCTCTTGGAGCAGGTTGCCGAGACCGAACTGGGTGCCACGACCGAGCGCTTCATCAAGAAGGACCATACCGGTGAGCACGACGGTGGTAAACACCGCGGTGAAGGCAATGATCTTCCGGCCCTTCCTGGAGGTACCGAGAATGCCGACGCCGAGCGGGCTGCGGTCCACGTATGGGATGGCAGCAATGCCCAGAAGGGCAAACGTCGGGATGATCACGCCGGCGAGACCGGCGTCCATGTGCAGCAGCATCTCCTGAAGGTTCAGGAAATACCATGGCGCCTTGGATGGGTTCGGCGTTTGGTTCGGATTGGCCCGCTCGAGCAGCGGGGCGTTCACGAGGACCGAGAGGGCCGTCAGGATTCCGAGAAAAACAACTGCTGACACGGCTTCGACGACGACCAGGGACGGCCAGACCATCACCTCATCTTCAGCAAGGTCGGTCGGACGGGCCAGGGCACGACCACGCACCAGTTCAAGGAGCTTGCGGCGCTTTGCCTCGTCGATCTGCTGAGCGGCGGAGCCGGGTGGGCGGTTCGCGAGTTCTGCCATGCGTTGGGTCCTTCTCTACGCGAGGAAGCGAAGCGGCATGACCGGCCTACAGCGGCCCGGAGATACCGCCGTCCTTGCGGATGCGCCAGAAGTGCACGGCCATCAGGAACGCCGCGACCAGTGGCAGGAAGATCACGTGAAGCGTGTAGAAGCGAATCAGCGTACTTTGGCCGATCTGGAAGTCGCCCAGAAGGATGCGGTTGACCTGCGGACCGACGATCGGGGCCGATCCGCCGATCTCGGCGCCCACCGTGATCGCCCAGTAGGCGAGCTGGTCCCATGGGAGGAGGTAGCCGGTGAAGGAGAGCAGGAAGGTTACGACGAGCAGCATCACGCCAACGACCCAGTTGAACTCGCGGGGGGGCTTGTAGGAACCGGTGTAGAAGACGCGGCCCATGTGGAGAAAGACGGCGATGACCATACCTTGTGCGGACCACCGATGCATGTTGCGCATCAACTGTCCGAAGGAGACGCTGGCCTCGATGTCCTGCATCGACTGGTATGCCTGATCTGCCGAGGGAATGTAATAGAACATCAGCAGAACGCCGGTCATGGTCAGGACCAGGAACATGAAGAACGAGAGACCGCCCAGGCAGAAGGTGTAGGTCACCTTGGTCGCGTAGCGCTTGATCTTGACCGGGTGAATGTGCAGGAAAACATTGCTGGCGATGATCAAGGCCTGGTTGCGCTGTGTATCCGGATAGCCGTGTCGGACCACCGAACGCCACAACGCTGAGCCGGTTATGCGATCGGCCAGCGTCTGCTCACGCCGCATGCCACTCCTCCTCCGAATCCTCTCCGGCTGACAGACCAAAACACGTCGCTCATGAATCATCCTTCCGCGTGAGGAGGTATCCTCCGGGAAGGTAGGGTAATGATCTCGATCGTGTACCGCCAGTCAACCAGCCGGCGGCAGCGCTGTAGGCGTATTGTGTTCCGGCTGGTTAGGTGGGGTCAAGGGTGATCCGGCGCGATATCGATGAAAGATCGGCATCCCTGACCATATCCTCGCTCCGTCTAGTACCTAGGAAATAGGCGCGCATGTCGGGTGTGCCAAGCCGCACGGCGGTCGGGTGTTAGGTACAGCAAACCCGCATCCGATTCTCGGGATGCGGGGTTGAGGGTGGGCGCGACAGGACTTGAACCTGTGACCTCACGGATGTGAACCGTGCGCTCTGGCCAGCTGAGCTACGCGCCCGTATCTGCAGCGAAGCGAGTATACACGCGGGGTCGGCGAGTCGCCAACCCCGCGTGTGTCACCGGGTCACCTCAGTCGAGGAGGGCGATCGCCTCGATTTCCACCATCGCCGCCTTCGGCAGCGCGGCGACCTCGACCGTGGAGCGGGCCGGCTTCGAATCACCGAAATAACGGGCGTAGACCTCGTTGAAGGCAGCGAAGTTCCCGAGGTCGTCCAGGAAGCAGGTGGTCTTGACCACCTTGCCGAGGTCCGTGCCCGAATCCTCGAGCAGTGCCTTCATGCTCTCCATCACGCGCTCGGTCTGCTCCTCGATGGTCGTGCCCACGATCTCCATCGTCTCGGGATCGAGGGGCACCACGCCGGAGGTGTAGAGCATATCCCCGACGCGGATCGCCTGGGAGTAGGGGCCGATCGCCGATGGGGCTTTGTTCGATTCCACGATCGCTTTGCTCGCCATGAGATCTCCTGTCACTTCTCCTGCTCGGCCCGCGGGCCGCCCGATACGCCGATCGTACCGCTGAGCATGGTACCAAGCCGAACGTGCAGGGCCATGCCCCGCGTCCTGCAGGACCACTGGACGCCAGCCCGAAAGGGGGCTACGATGTCCGTACGACGTGGTGATGGGGACCGTATTCGCATTCCAGCGCCAGGACTCGGCGGGAGACCGAGTTGACGAGGCGGAAGCCGATCGAACCATTCGGCGGATGGCTTCCCGGCAAGGCACAGTCGTCACGAGCGAGACAAAGCCGCGCGGTGACGCGCGAACAATGCTCCGCTCGGCGTGTCGTTGGCCCATATTACGAGGCCACCCCCTCCACGTCACCCGACAATGCGTTTTTGTTCGAGCCACCCGGCGTGCCCGGGTGAGCCGTGCAGTGCCTTGCGACCAGGCACCAGGCGGAGCCGTGCCCCGGCATGCTGGCGGGGACGGCCTGTCATATGGGAGGTGGAGCGTGTGCGGAATCTTTGGGTATGTGGGTGAGCCGGTGAAGGTCGGTCCCGTGGTGCTCGAGGCGCTTCGCTCGATGGAGTACCGCGGGTACGACTCGTGGGGTGTGGCCTTCACCGTGGGCGACCAGCCCGGAGAGGTCATCAAGGCGGTCGGTCGCGTCGAAGTCGGCGCCGCCGCGGATTCCGAGGCGACGGCTGCGATCGGGCACACCCGCTGGGCGACCCACGGCGAGGTGTGCGAGCGCAACGCGCATCCCCACCTCGGCTGTGGCGGCCGAATCGCGGTGGTCCACAACGGCATCATCGAGAACGTCGACGGTCTCCGGGGCGAGCTGGACGACCTCCTGCTCGCGTCCGATACCGATTCGGAGATCATGGCCCATCTCGTGTCGCGCAACGTCGGGCTGGGCCAGTCCCTCCGCGAGGTGGTGCAGATCGCCTTCTCTTCCATTGAAGGGAACAACGCGTTTGTGGTGCTCGATCGGGCGACGGGCGAGGTCGTCGTTGTCACACGCCGCCTGCCGATTCGCCTCAGCCGGCACGACCGCGGTGTGGTGCTGGCGTCGGACCCGGCTGCGCTCTCCGGCATGGTCGAGACGGCGGTTGCGCTGCCGGACGACACGGCGGTCAGCCTCGGCACGCCGACGCGTGTCGCCGAGGGGATCGATCGGCTCATCGCCGGAGGGCGGCGGATCGCCGTGCCGGATCGCGGCGAGCGGATCAAGGGTGGACCTGGCGCGTCGATGCGCGCTGAGATCACCGAGCAGCCCTCGGTGCTGAGACGGATCGCGGCCGATACCGAGCCGGTGCAGGCGGCGGCGGAGCTGGCTCGCCAGGCTGACCGGGTGGTCTTCACCGGGTGTGGC
>DASYWL010000048.1:0-20164 GCA_035936055.1 Thermomicrobiales bacterium | reverse complement strand
GGTCAACGGTGACCTGCCCGCGCAGATCCACGGGGTGCAGACCACGCTGCCGCCCTTTCGGTACGAACCGCAGCGCCCGCCGGACTCGCGGCGCGCGGCCGGTGGCGATTTTCGCCGCGAGGCAGTCGGCGAGCGTGTACCAGATCGTTTCCACCTGCTCCGTTGCGCGGAGCGGGTTGACCCCGATGGTGTAGCCCGCCTGCTCGGCGCTGTAGGGGGCCCGCACGGGCAGCAGCTCGCCGTCCGGCTCGACCTCGACGAGCGCCGCCAGCTGCTCCCACGTCGCCCTTCGAAAGCAATCGTCGGCCGTGGTGCGGGCGAGGAAGTTCTGAGCCCAGGCGGTGGCGTCGACGACCTCGAGGCGCTGGGCGGTGAGGAAGCGCCACAGCCCCATCAGCGTGTTGACGCTCGGGTACATGCTGCGGAAATCGCAGTAGGCCACCGGGACCGGCACCTCGCGCACCCGGCACTCGGCCCGCCCGCCGTAGTAGGCCGCCATGGCGTAGCCGAACACCGCGTCGACGGAGAGCTCCAGCTTCGGATCGGGCACGAGTTCCGGCACCCTGACCCCCATCGCTTTCAAATAAGCCTTGCCGATGCTGGCCGGGGAGTAGGCCCGATCGGGCGGCAGCGCCAGCGGGTGGCGGCGGTACTCGGCCAGCGCCCGGCGGTAGAGCTCCGCCGCTCGACCGGAACATCTCTTCGCTCACCTTCGTGAGCGTTCCGCCGCCGGCGCGGTAGATCGCGCTGCGGATCTTGTCGCCGCCGATGTCGATCGCCAGCAGTTCCTGCTGGGGCTGGAGTCGTTCCACGGCCAGCGCGGGGTCGAACCGGCAGACCTCCTGCGTGAGGAGATCGGCGCCCCCATAGCACGCGATCTGCTCCGGGACGTAGGCTGGTAAGGAGACATCGCGCTGCATGGCGTACCTCACGGGGTGGCTGGCCGATGCCGCATGGTAGCGGAAGGCCGGGCCTCCGGCCACGGACGCAGTGGCATCGCGCTTGCGCTTTTCAGCGATTGCAGGACAATGCAGGGCATACTAGAGGAGGATGGTCGAGTGTCAGAGAAGAATCGGCGCGAGGCGATGGAGGATTCCTCGTCCATTTTGCGGGCAGGGAATCGCGACGAGCGTGAGGGGATCGCCCTCTGCCTCTCGGGCGGCGGGTTCCGCGCCGCGCTCTACCACCTCGGTGCCCTGCGCCGGCTCAACGAGCTCGGCATCCTCGGCGACGTCGCCACCATCTCCGCCGTATCGGGCGGCAGCATCCTCGCCGCGCACCTTGTCGAGCGCATCCCCGAGTGGCCCGCCAAGGGCGACGTCGTGGACGACTGGGACGGGCAGGTTGCCCAGCCGTTCCGGGACATCACGAGCCAGAACCTCCGCACCGGGCCGGTCCTCCGGCGGTTCCTGCCGTGGAACTGGACGCGTCCGGAAGCCGGCATTCGGGCGCTCGCACGGCGCTACCAGCGGCAGATTACCTCGGCACGGCTCGGGGACCTGCCGGATCGCCCGCGCTACATCTTCTGTGCAACCGATATGGTCTACGGCCGCTTCTGGGTGTTCGAGAAGCGCGGCGCCGGTCGGTTCGATACCGAGCTGGCGCCATATCCGAAGTGGCCAGTGGCGAGGGCGGTCGCCGCCTCCTCCTGCTTTCCGCCGATCTTCGCGCCGATGGCGGTGGCCATGAGTCCCGGACCGGACGGCCGCCAGGCCGGCACCGCCCGCCCACCCAAGCGCAAGGTTGACCGGGGGCATCTGACGGACGGCGGCACCTACGACAACACCGGGGTCGAGGCGGTCTGGGAGGACCACGCCACCATCCTCGTCTCCGACGGTGGCGGGACCTTCGATACCCGCTGGCGCAACTCTTGGCTCTGGCGGCTCCGCCGCTACCCGGCGATCGCGAACGCGCGCGTGCGGGTGGTGCAGAAGCGCTGGCTCTTCGCCAGCTTCCGCGCCGGACTGTTCGACGGCACCATCTGGGGCATCGACGAGCCGAAGTGGGACCTGCAGGAGATCGGCTCCCCAACCGTGTACCCGCGGGACCTGGTCGAGACAGTCATTGCCCAGATTCGGACCGACCTCGACGCGTTCAGCGAGGCCGAGCAGAAGGTGCTGGAGAACCACGGCTACCTGACGGCTGAGGCGGCGATCCGCGCCCTCACCCCGTCGCTGCCCAAGCGAGAAGCCCCGGCGTTGCCTCCGTACCCTGAGTGGATGGACCCGGACAAGGTGCGCGAGGCGCTCGCCGACAGCGACCAGCGCCGCATGCTGGGTCGCCCCTACGCCTCACACCCGCTCGATCTTCTCTTCGAGTGACACAGCCGTTCATCCGCGCTCGGTTCGGCACTCAGCCGCGACCGGGCGCGGGCGTCGATCACGAGTCTGGCTGCTGGCGCTACCGCCGCGCCGTTCTCCAGGCGTCGAACAGGTTCAGCACGAACGTCGCGAACCAGAGACCGAGCAGGCCCGGGCGCACGCGCTCAGGACCGAGTCGCGTGCCCTTCAAGCCGAGGATGTTCTGGGCGAGCCACGTATTCAGTCCACTGCCGGTGCTGAGGGTCAGTCCCGTGATCAGGAACACGGCCGCTTTCACCGGCTGCCGGTTGTATGCCTGTCCAAACCCCTCGACCAGCACCGAGAGCCCCGATGCTACCCAAGGGGACGGGGAAGCTGTGCTGCCATGGCGTCCCATCATCGTTCGCCCTTCCGCTGCGTTGATCTCAACATCCGCTCTATCGATCTGACGCGACCGCCGGCGTTCGTCTGGGGCCTGCCCGGAGACCGCCGTCAGCCGGTCTCGTGAGACTGCAATACCTGTGCCATACACAATGAGCCGACCAACGAGCGGCAGGAGCGTTCGAGCAGGACGAGGTTCTGGGCGGTGGCGACCTGGCCGTGCCGAGGGGCTATGCTATCCAGCATGTTGACGTGCGCACCCGGCAACGCCCACGTGCTCTTGCATTCGAGAGGGGGGCTTCATGAACACACTTCGCGTTGGCATCATCGGCGTCGGTTGGCCAGGACAGCGGCACATCGAGGGGTACCAGAAGCATCCCGATGTGCAGATCGTCGCACTCTCGGATCTCAACACAGCCGCCGCCGAGCAGGTCAAGGCGGAGTACAACGTCCAGGGGGCGGAGATCTTCGGCGACTATCAGGAGCTGCTCGCCAGCGACCATCTCGATGCGGTCAGCATCTGCACGCCGAACTTCCTGCACGCCTCCATGGCGATCGATGCGCTCGACGCGGGCAAGCATGTGCTGCTCGAGAAGCCCCTCGCGCGTACCCTAGCCGAGGGCGAGCGGCTCGCCGAGAAGGTCGCCGCCCATCCGGATCAGGTCTTCATGATTGCGCTCAACAACCGCTACCGGCCCGACAGTGTCGTGCTCAAGCAGCACCTCGACGCGGGTGAGTTGGGTGACATCTACTACGCGAAGACCGGATGGCTGCGCGGCGCGTCGCACTTCTTCATCCGGGATAGAAGCTGGTTCACGCAGCGGGAGCGGTCCGGTGGCGGCCCGCTGATCGACCTCGGCGTGCACATGCTCGATCTGTCTCTCTGGTTCATGGGCAACCCCCGCCCGGTGAGCGTGAGCGGGGCTGTCTACTACACCTTCAACGAGTTCATGCGGGACAGCACCGGCGCGGAGGTCGACGTCGAGGACCTCGCCACCGCGTTCATCAAGCTCGACAACGGCGCGACGGTCATGCTCGATGTCTCGTGGCTCTCCCACATTGAGGAGGGCAACCTGGTCTACAGTCAGCTCTTCGGCACCAATGGCGGTGCGAAGATGCAGCGCGGCCCCGCCGAGGATCTGAAGATCGTCACGACCTCCGGCACGGGCGCAACGCGAACGACGATGGTGAGCACGCCGGAGTTCCACTCGCCCGCCGCCCAACAACCAGGATTCCAGCTCTACGAGTCGTTCCGGGCTGAGATCGCGGACTTCGTCGACAGCGTCCGCGATCACCGGCAGCCCGGGGCGACGATCACGCACGGGCTCGACATCCTGCGGGTGCTCGACGGAATCTACCGATCCGCCGAGACGGGGCAGGAGACCGACCTGCATGTGCCGACCGCATCGGAAGCGGTCGTCGAACCGGGCGAGGTGTTGCCGTCTTCATAGGTCCGCATCCGGATTGGCTGGTATGATGGCTCGTGGGACCACAACGTGAATGTCGTCTTGCGGGGAGGCGGATCGTGGGTGTGCTGGACTGGCTCACGTCGACGAAGCGGCCGGAACCGGGCGTCGCGGCCTGCTCGGCGGACGAGGTGCGCGAGCGGATTCTGGCGATCAACCGGCCGACCGCGCCATTCCAGATCGTCGACGGCAGCGATGAGGGTGTCAACCTGATCGCCGAGTGGAAGATCGTCGATGCCCAGTGGTACGAGATTTTCGCCAAGGCAGGGCTCGAGAAGGTCTTCAGGATCTCCATGAAGCTCGACGACAAAGAGAAGCAGGTGCGCACCAAGGATCACGAGTACACGGTCTTCTGGGAGGCCGGCGTGCCGCACCTCTCGTTTTCGGCCAGCAAGACGATGGGGCAGAAGCAATCGGTACAGTTCGGCACCGCTTACGCGTTCACCGAGGAGCTGCGTCCGGGGCAGGTGTACAACTACCGGTTCTCGACGGGTGAGATGAAGAAGTCGATCCAGGAGTCCGTGGCCGGCTGTGGCTGGACCTACAAGGGCATTGTGTTCGGCAAGCTCTAGCCGACAGCACCGGTTTCGGCAACGAGGTTCTCTGGTGACAGGCTGGCACGCGGACGAGCGGTATGTGAGAATGGCTGGACTACCGAGCCGGCCCAACCCGTGTAGCCAGGGCCCGGAACGGATGATGAATCCCGCCAACGGAGACACCACGCGCGTCCGAGTCATCTTGCCACGCGCCTGGAGGGACAGCATCGAAAGCTTACGGCGGTGGTGATGTCCTATCGCCATCGGCGTAGTGGGGTGAGAGAAGAGAGCATGGCGCGTTCTTTCAACAACGCGTCCCTGGCCAGCATCGTCCTGCAGGGGATCGACCGTCCTCTGCCGGCCATCCGAGGCTGGTCACGGGATCGCGTTCGCCATCTGCGACACACCGTACTGCCCGAATCGGGCGGCGATCCTGACCTGCAACCGGAAACAGTTCCGGTCATTGCTCCCCCGCAGGGTGAGCAGCGATTCCGCATGGTCCTCGTTCGCCGAATCTTCCTTGCCGTTCTCGTCGCGCTGCTGGTGGTGGCGGTCGGACTCGTCGTCTTTCGTGGTGCCTATGCCGGCCGTGTCTATCCCTCGATTGTTGTGGGCGATGTGCCAGTCGGTGGCTTGACGATCGAGGAAGCGAAGGCGCGGCTCACGGAGCGCGCGGCTGACCTCGAGCGCGGCACCGTCGTCTTCAGCCACGATGGCCAGACATGGACACCGTCGCTGGCCGAGCTGGGCGTGTCGGTGAACCTGGACGCGTCTCTGGCACAAGCAGAACAACTCGGGCGCGACGGCAATGCCACAACCCGCCTCGGGTTCGTGGCTGAGGTTCTCGGCACCGACCAGGTTGTGCCGCTCCAGACACAGCTCGATCAGCGAGCACTGGACTTGTGGTTCGACTCGGTCGAGCGCGATGTCGGCCAGTTGCCGGTCGACGCCCGGATCGAAGTTCGGGACGGCGAGGTGGTCGTGGTACCCGGTGAGGCCGGCATCGTGGTCGACCGCGAGGCCGCTATCGCCTACATCCAGCAGGCACTTTCGACGCTCGAGCCGATCGCGGATGACCTGCCGATGCAGGTGGGCCTGCCCGCACTCAACGCCGAGGCACTCGCGCCGATCGAGCGACGGGTGACCGAGGTCATCAGCACGCCGATCACTGCCAGAGTGCTCGACGAGGAATGGCAGATCACCGGCGAGACGGTGGGATCCTACCTCACCATCGAGGTTGTGATGGAGTCGGGCGAGCCCACCGCCCATCTGGCGGTCGACACTGATGGCCTCTCCGATGAACTGCGCGCGCAGTTCGCCGACAAGGTCAACCGCAAGCCGGTCAGCGCCGTGCTGGGATGGGACAACGGTGTCGTCGCCATCGAGCCGTCAGTGACCGGCGCTGCGATGAAGGCGGATGCCTTCGCGGAGGTGGTCGCCACGAGCTTCCTCGGCAGCCACGAGCCGGTCGACATTCCGGTCGTGCTGATTGAGCCGGAGATCGACGATACCAAACTGGAGTCGTACGGGATCACCGAGCTGCTCGGCACCGGCCACTCCAACTATGTTGGTGGCACGTGGGAGCGGGACGAGAACATCCGCGTCGCAATCAGCTTGCTCGACGGCGCGCTGGTACCGCCGGGTGGCACCTTCTCGTTCAACGGCGCGATCGGCGAGATCACAGCCGACAAGGGGTACCAGGAGGCGATCGTCGTCTCCGGCGACCGGGTGGGACGTGACGTCGGCGGCGGTGTCTGCCAAGTCTCCACGACCGTCTTCCGGGCGGCGCTGAATGCCGGTATGCGGATCGAGGAGTGGTACCCGCACACGTTCCGGCTACCGAACTACGAGCGCGACGGATGGGGCCCCGGCTTCGATGCGTCGATCCTGCAGTATGGGCCGAACCCGGAGGAGTGGCCGGATTTCCGGTTCGAGAACTATTCCGACAGCTGGCTGCTCATCGAGGCCTACATGACCGACTCGCAGGTGTTCGTGAACATCTACGGGACCGGTGACGGCCGGGCGGTGGAGATCAGCGCCTGGCAAGTCGACAAGAACACCTTCGCGTTCAGCCGAGCCGTCCGCGATGCCCAGGGCAGCGTGATCGACGAGCAGATCTTCGAATCCCCATTCAAGGGTTGAGCGGAATTACCCACGTCGCACGCACGGGCCGGCCTTGCGCCGGCCCTTTTTCGTTCGGCGAGGTGTGCGATATCAGCTTTGGTCGAGCAGGGTCACCTTGCCGGTGTCGATGTCATAGATGCCACCGGCGATCTTCACCCGACCGGCCTCGCGTGCCGCGTTGATTACCGGCGAGATCGTCTCCAGCCGGCGGACCTGCCGGCGCACATTCTCTTCTGTCGCCGCCAGCAACAGGTCTGCCGGCTCGTCCATCTTCGCGCGCAGTACCGATGGTTCCAGCGCGTCGATGAGCACGAAGAGCCGTCCAGGGAGATCTTGGCGTTTCTCAACGACGTCGACGGCTGCCGTGACGGCGCCACAGTGGGTATGTCCGAGCACCATCAGCAGCGGCACCTGCAGGAACTCCACACAAAACTCCAGGCTGGCCAGCCCGTAGTCGCTCAGGAAGTTGCCCGCTACGCGCACCATGAACAGGTCGCCGGGGCCGCGATCGAAGATCAGCTCGGCCCCGACGCGGGCGTCGCCGCAGCCGAGGATCGCGGCGATCGGTGCATGCTCCTTCAGCGCGGTGCGGCGTGCCGAATAGTCCTGCGTTATGGCGCCCTCGACATACCGGCGGTTGCCGGCCATCAGCAGTTCGAGCGCCTCGTCGGGCGAGGGGCGGGGTGTCGCTGGAGTGGAGGAGGCGGCCGGTCTGGCCGCTGCGGGATCTTGCTGGTGCTCGGTCATGCGTACACGTTCCCTCCCAAGGACACGCCGGCGGCAGACGCGGGACCGCGTGGCTTTTTGGGATTGTGCTTGTGGTAGGACGTCGCTGTCCAGCGACCGGAGTGGCACGCCACTTGCAGGTGGGGAAGCAGACCGGCTCGAACCACCCGGTGGTGGAAAACATAACGTGGTTTAGAAGGAGGAGTTCTCATGGCCAAACGGATACTCGTACCCGGAGTCGTCGTCGCGATGTTCACGCTCTTGGCGAGCCTCGTGACCATGGCGGGATCGGTGACTGCACAGGCAACTCCCCCGGGCGTGGCGACCCCTGCCGTCCCATTTGAGGCAGAAATTGAGCTGCACCCGGCGCATATCCATGCAGGTACCTGTCAGGACCTCGGCGATATCGTCTATCCGCTGAACGATTTGCAGGAGGCGGCTGCAGTTCGTGAGCCGGATGCGACGCCTCCGCTCGACTTGGCTGCGACGCCGGATGCGGAGGAAGTTGTCGGTCTGGTCGGTCTCACGGCGCAGAGCAGCACTGAGGTCGATGCCACGCTCGAGGAGTTGCTTGCGGAAGACTTCGCGATCAACGTCCACGAGAGCGAGGAAAATATCATGAACTACCTCGCGTGTGGCAACATCACCGGGACACCGGACGAAGGCGAGCTCTTCATTGATCTGCACGAGATCGATAATTCCGGTTTCGCCGGTCAGGCCGAGCTTGCTGACCAGGGCGATGGCACAACATTCGTTCACGTGACCATCTTCCCGAAGGAGCTGCCTGGCGGCACGCCGGTCGACGCCACGCCGACAAGCTAGAAGGGCGGCAGTCTCGCGACGAGGAAAACGGCGGGTGCAGGACGTGCCCGCCGTTTTCGTACTCTGCATGCATTGAAGCTGCATCGTGACGAGCCGGCTGTCTAGCACGTGAGGTGAGGCGTCGCCGTGCAGATGTGTTGCTGCCAGAACTGCACATACCAGCATCCATTCCGGAAGGCACGCAGCACGATGCAGACTTGGCCAGACAAGAGCCATGAACTTCTGACAAGTCGTGGCAAGCACTGCCGAAGAGCCGTCGGTGTAAGTGGGTGATATCATTGCCCGACAATGGCGCCGCAATAGCACCAACCGCCAATCACTGGGTCTGAGCACCCGACCCAGCCGCCCGGCACGCGGGTGATACAGCGAAGATTCGGCCAGAAATGGCTATAACGACCGACTGTTGACGGTCCGCCTGAACCATGGAGTGTTGCCTGGATTGGGCGCAGCCGCGGTTTTCTCAGTGCCAGGCAGGAGGGACACATGCGATCCAGTGATTCCACACCACGTGCTACCGAAGTCCGCCAAGGGGCCGCAACACATAGAGAAGCGTTGCGGGAGCCTACCCCGGTTACTGTTGCTCATGGCGATGGGATTGGGCCGGAAATCATGGACGCGACCCTGTCAGTGCTCAGCGCTGCCGGTGCACGGCTTGCCATTGAAACGATCGAGATCGGCGAGCAGGTCTGTCGCCGGGGATCTCCGCTGGTATCGACGCCGACGCATGGGAGTCACTCCGACGCACGAAACTCTTCCTGAAAGCCCCAATCACTCCACCGCAAGGTGGAGGGTTCAAAGAGCCTCAACGTGACCGTGCGCAAGTCCCTGGGCCTGTACGCCAACGTGCGACCGTGCGTCGCGTACGCTCCGTTCGTCCCGACCAGGCACCCGGGGATGGACGTGGTGATTGTGCGGGAGAACGAGGAGGACCTATACGCGGGCATTGAGCACTGCCAGACAGATGAGGTGGTGCAGTGCCTGAAGCTGATCAGCCGGCCGGGCTGCGAAAAGATCGTGCGCTACGCCTTTGAGTACGCGCGCCGCAACAACCGGAAGAAGGTGACCTGTTTCACCAAAGACAACATCATGAAGCTCACCGACGGGCTCTTCCACCGCGTCTTTGACGAGATCGCTGAGGAGTATCCTGAACTCGAGCACGAGCACTGGATTGTTGACATTGGCACTGCAAAGCTGGCCGACACACCCGAGGTGTTCGACGTGATCGTCACCCCGAACCTGTACGGTGACGTGCTGTCGGATGTCGCGGCCCAGATTGCAGGGTCGATAGGTCTGGCCGGAGAGGCCAATGTCGGCGAGCATGGTGCGATGTTCGAGGCGATTCATGGCTCGGCACCGCGGCGCGCAGGCCAGGATATTGCCAACCCCTCAGGCCTGCTGCTGGCCGGAGTGATGATGCTGGTGCATGTCGGTCAGTCCGACGTCGCCGAGCGCATACACAACGCCTGGCTGCGGACGATCGAAGACGGCGTCCACACGTACGACATTTTCGATGAATCAGTCAGCAAGCAGCAGGTAGGTACGCGGGAATTCGCGCGAGAGGTGATCGAGCGGCTCGGCCAGTGACCGGAACATCTCAACCCCATCGAGTATGCCGCCTCCTCTGAGCCGATCGGAGTGCGCTCGGAACCGTCCACGAGGAAAGCGGCGCACAAGGAACTGGTCGGTGTCGACGTCTTCCTGCACTGGGACGACTGAGCCCCTTCTGAACTGGGATTGACTCTCCAGGATGCCGGTGGCGACGGGCTGAATCTGGAGATGATCAGCAACCGAGGCACGAAAGTCTGGCCAGAGGGGCTACCAGAAACCTTCAGCACTGATCACTGGAGGTGTCGGTTCACCACTGAAGGTCAGGCCATAACGTATCAACACGTGATCGCGCTGCTCCAGCGTGTCAACAATGCCGGTTGGGGCATCATCAAGACCGAAAACCTGTATACCTTCGATGGGGAGCCCGGATTTTCCATGGGGCAGGGACAGTAAGCTGCGATGGTAAGCAAGCCAGAACAGACCCCATCGCTCTATACCGGGCGGACGGTCGCGATGGCGACGAAGCACAGGTAAGGAACGGTGAGTCTCGCTGCCGTTCCGGCTCGGCTTGGGCGCACGGATCGCCGTGGCTCACGGCGTCGATACAGATCTGCTCGGGATGTTCGCGGGGGAGGTCCCACGGGCCGGTGCGCCGAGAGAGGTCGCAGCTCGAAAGGCACCGCTCGGGATGGTGGCGACTGGACCGTCACTTGGGTGGGTGAGCGAGGGAAACTTCGGCCCGGATCCGTTTGTTCCCTGTCTCCCGATCGGTCAGAAAACTCTGGTCTTCATCGATGACGACCGTGGCATTGAAGTGCATGAACAGATCGCGACTATGGAGACAAACTTCGGGCATGTGGTCCTAATATCTGCGGCCGAGCTTGATTCCTTTTGCGGGCGCTCTACTTCGTGCTCGCTGGCTACCTCGCCGATTTGAAGTACCTCAAGCCCGGGCTCGCGGGCGTGCTGGTCTTCGTCGGTGGCGAGATGCTGCTGATCGACGTCTACAAGATCCCGGCGTTGGGGAGTCTCGCGGTGATCATCACGATCCTGGCAATCGCGTTCGGTGCGTCGGCGATCGCCCGGCGTCGCGAGGTGGCCGCAGGGGATGGCGAGGCCGCGCTCCCGCCCGGCACGAATCCGGTCGCGGAGTAGCGAGCGTCATGGCAACTGGGTAGGTGCCCACGGCGGTAAGGCCAACCGTGCGTCACGCGCCAAGCCGTGATGCCGGATTGCTTCAACATAAGGCGCAGCCACAGACTGCCCCTTATCAGGGTCATAGCCAGGTGGGGGGTGTGGATCAACGACGGTCTGAGGCGCGGCTAACCTCCGCCTTGAGTTCGATGATGCTGTCGAGACTCTCTTCGGCGGCGTCCTGCATGATCGCGATTGCCCGCTGGATGGCGTCTTCCATCAGCTGTGCCTGCTCAAGCACGTAGACATCCAACTCGCCCTTGGTCCGTTGCTGCTCCTCCTCGGCGCGACGGAGGATATCCTCGCCGCGCTGTCGGGCCTCGGCCAGCAGGGCGCTCTGCGAGACCATACGGTCCGCTTCCTCATGGGCGCGGCCGACAATGTCTGCCGCCTCGTCCTGCGCATCGCCGATGATCCGCTCCCGCTCCTTGATCACACGCTGCGCCTGCTTGATTTCATTCGGCACGGCCACGCGCAGCTGGTCGACCAGCGCGAGGAACTCATCCTCCTCGACCATCACCCGCGTGCTGAAGGGCACGCGCTTGCCGAGGCTCACGAGCTCCTCGAGACGGTCGACAAGGTAGAGCATGTCGACAGCTCCATCCTGATTTGCGGGGCGCTCGATCGTGTCATCCATGGGCGCGGGGTCCATTTCGTTTGCGATCGCGGTCAGGCCATCCCGTGTGCGGGCAGCGGGTGGTTCACGGCGCTGACCCGGCGGTGGACGGCCGCGGCGATGTTGGGCGGTACCAGACCATCCACAGTCCCGCCGAGCGACGCAACCTCCCGGATGAAGCTCGAGCTGATAAACGAATGCTTCGAGGAGGTCATCAGGCAGACCACTTCGATCTCGGGCGCGATGTGGTTGTTCATGTGCGCGTACTTGAACTCGTACTCGAAGTCGGAGACCGCGCGCAGGCCACGCACGAGCGTCGTCGCACCGACGGACCGCGCGTATTCCACCGCGAGTCCGGAGAAGCTCTCGACACGGATCCTGCTCGCCTGCGGCTCGTCGCTCTCGGCGAACGCCTGCTTGGCGAGCTCGATCCGCTCCTCGGGGTCGAACAGGGCGTTGGCCTTGGTCGTGCCGCTGTAGATCGAGACGATCAACCCGTCGAAAAGCTTGGCAGCTCGAAGGGCGACGTCCATGTGTCCATTGGTGATCGGGTCAAAACTGCCCGGGTAGACGGCGAGCCTCATGGTGTCTTCTGCTGTTCCTCCCCCGATGGTGCCGAGCCGCTGACATCCACCACCTCGTAGACCGAGAAGCAGCTGTCGCCGTGGCACCGGTTCCTGAGACATTCCAGCCGTCCGACCGTGTCGGGCACCTCGAGCCGTGGCCAATGTCCAATTACCACAATTGTGCCAGATTGTACCAAGCGGCTGTTGCCGATCGACTCAACGGTCTCGACAATGCTCGGATCGGCGTAGGGCGGGTCGAGAATGATGAAGTCGTACGGCTGGCCGTGTGCGGTGGCAATGAACGTTTCGACGGGTATCTGGTGGACCTTTGCCCGGTCGCTGAAGCCGGTGGTTTCCAGATTCTGGCGGATGACCTTGGCCTGGTCGCGCCCCTTGTCGACGAAATCTGCCCAGCTGCCGCCGCGAGAGAGCGCTTCGATGCCGATGTTGCCGGTGCCGGCGTAGAGATCGAGGATCCGGTCGGGCTGGACGTCGAGCGAGAGCAGCACGTTGAAGAGTGCGCCCTTGATCTTGTCCGCCATCGGTCGGGTGGCGTGGGACGGTGGACCCTTGAGCTTGCGGCCCCGTGCGGAGCCGGAGATAACGCGCATGGTGATGGTCCTTGAAAGGTGACGGTCGCCGCGAGTGCAAGCGCAACCAGCGATGTCATTTCGAGAAGGCGCGTCAGTGCCCTAGTCCTAGCGAGAAATCTCTTGCGTGACGATGTCAACTTTTGAGAATTGGCGCCGTCGTCAAGAGAGGTTTCTCCACTCCGCACCCTGCGGCTGCTCCGGTCGAACTGACAGGCTACTTTGAAGCGAGGAAGCGAGCGATCGCTCCGATCCAGACGTACCTACGACTTCCCCTCATCCGGGGTGCCGGCAGTCGCCCAGAATGCCCGGTACTGGGGGTAGAGGTGCGGGAACGCCTGCCATGTGATGTCGAGGTGCTCGGCCAGCACCGCTTCCGCCGTCGACCGTGCGAGGTCGAGCAAACGTGTGTCGAACCCCTGCACCAGGAATCCCAAATCGGGCAGACCGCTCTGCCGAGTCCCGCCGAGGAAGTCGCCGGGACCGCGCAACTCGAGATCCTTCTGCGCAAGCTCGAAGCCATCGTCGGTGGCGACCATGGTATCGAGTCGTATCTGTCCTTCAAGCGTGACGGTATCGGCCAGCAGCAGGCAGTAGCTCTTGCTCCCGCCGCGCCCGACGCGCCCGCGGAACTGGTGGAGCTGGCTGAGTCCGAAGCGATCAGCCCCCTCGATCATCATCACCGTCGCGTTCGGGATGTCGATACCGACCTCGATCACCGACGTCGACACCAGAATGTCGAACTGGTGGTCGCGGAAGGCGGCCATCACCTCATCCTTCTTCTTGCTCGGCATCCTGCCGTGCAGCACCTCGACTTGCAGTTCCGGGAAGACCTCGTTCTGCAATCGCTCAGCCTCGGTGACCGCCGCCTTGGCCTCCAGGGTGTCCGATTCCTCGACCAGCGGACAGATCACGAAGATCTGGTGGCCCATGGCGACCTGCTCGCGCACCTGTGCATAGGCGCGGTCGCGTTCGCTGCCGATGTAGTGCCGCGTCTCGATCGGGATGCGGCCCGGCGGGCGCTCGTCGATGATCGAGACGTTCATGTCGCCGTAGAGCACGAGGTTGAGTGTCCGCGGGATCGGCGTCGCCGTCATCGAGAGTAGGTGCGGCAGTGTGCCGCGCGCCTTGGCGGCGAGGGTGCTCCGCTGCCGGACACCGAAGCGATGCTGCTCATCGATCACGACCAGCCCGAGCGCGCGGAACTCGACGTCATCCTGGATGAGCGCGTGTGTCCCGATGAGGACGTCGATCTCCCCCTCGGCAAGGCGAGTCAGCAGTTCGCGTCGGGTCTTTGCGGTGATCGAGCCGGTCAGCAGGGCGACGCTCGGCTGCTCATCCTCGTGAAGGGCCGCGTACTGCGCCGTCAGATTCCGATAGTGCTGTTCGGCAAGCAGTTCGGTCGGCGTCATCACCGCGGTCTGGTGGCCGCTCGCGGCGGCGACCAATGCGATGGCGGCAGCAACCACTGTCTTTCCCGAGCCAACGTCGCCCTGGAGCAGGCGCGTCATCGCATGCGGCCGGGTGATGTCTGCGATGATCTGGTCGAGCGAGCGCCGCTGTGCGCCGGTCAGCTCGAAGGGCAGTTCGTCGATGAACCGGTCGAGCCGATCGCGGTCGAATGTGAAGGCGGTGCCCGGCGTGGCAGAGGCCTCTTGGCGGCGCTTGACGAGGCCGAGCTGCAGCAGGATAAGGCTCTCCAGCGTCATCCGTCGGACGGCCGCAGTGGCGGCGTGCAGATCGGGAGGGTAGTGCAGGTGCTCGAGCGCCTGTTCCAGTGAGGGCATCCGCTGCCAGACGGCGTCGTCGATGTAGTCGTGGATATCCGCAAGCCAGTCGACGAGGTTCGGCCGCGTAGCGTCGAGGGCGAGCCGGGTGAACCGGCGCATGTTCTTCTGGTAGAGGCCCTTGGTAAGCGGGTAGACGGGAACAAGGTGGCCGGTAGCGACGTTCGGGCCGCCGACAAGGTCCCATTCCGGCGAGACCATCTGCAGCTTGCCGTAGCCATGCTCGACCGTCCCGGCAGCGTAGATCTCCGATCCCTCGCGCACCTGCCTGGCGATGTATGGACTGAAGAAGGTGAGGGTGAGCACGCCGGTTCCATCGCTCAGCTCCATCGTCACCCGGCTCGGCCCCTTGCGCGTGCGATGCTCGCGGATGTTGCTGACCGTGCCCCGCACGAGGATATGGCCGGTGAAGTCGAGGTGCTGGCCGATCTTGATCGGATTGCGGTAGTCGACATAGCGGCGCGGGGAGAGGCGGAGCAGGTCGCCGACAGTGTGAATGCCGAGCTTGTCGAGCATCGCGGCCTGTTTCTTGCCGACGCCATTCAGCTCGGTGACCGCGGCGTCGATCGGCAGGCGCTCCTGCGTCGAAGGGGTGCGAGGCTTGTTCTGGGCTGGGGAGTCGCGACCGGCACGGCGCTCCCCGGCGGCGATGTTGAGCACGCCCTTTTCCCCGGTCGGCTCGACCAGCCCGAGGCGCGGTCGGAGGGCTTTCAGTTCCGCAGCCAAGGTCTCCACGATCGGTCGACGGCTCTCGAGGTCCATCGGTAGCCGCTCGAGTCGCTCGATGCTGCGCTGCAACATGTCCTGCATCTCGTGCGTCGCCGCGGCGGCAGGGATCAGTTGGCGATACGCGGCCACAGCCTCGCGCATCTCTGGGCGTGCGCTGTCACGCGCCGTCCACAGCACGCGCAGCGCACGCAGGGTCTGCTCGTAGTGCTGTTCGGCTCGCGATGTCGGCGATAGTGCCTGATGCGTACGAGACGCCACGATGGGCATGCTCCTCTGGCGGTGGGATGTGGTCTGGGTCGGACTCGGGGGTCAGTGCGTAGTCAGGCGCGACGCAAGGTCGCGACGCCGATCGCGCCGGGACCGGCGTGGGTGGCGATCACCGCACCGGCCGTCCCGAGGATGACGTTGGCGTTTGGGTAGTGCTCCCGCAACTCTGCCTGGATGGTTTCCGCGTCGGTCGGATCGTCCGTATACACGACAATGATATCCGAGAGGTCGCCTTCCTCCACCACCAGCTCTACCATGCGCCGAACGGCCTTTTTCCAGGTGCGCACGCGCTCAATAGGCACGAGCGTGCCATCACGGAAGGAAACGATCGGCTTGATGCCGAGGGCCGAGCCGACGAGCTGGCTCGCCTTGCCAATGCGCCCGCCCTTGTAGACGTTGTCGAGCGTCTTGAGCGCCACGAAGAGGTTGGATCGTTCCCGGGCGTCACGGATTGTCCGAGAGACCGTCTCCCGGTCGGCGCCCTGCCGGGCGACCCGGGCCCCGGCAACGGCTGGCCAGCCAATATGCATGGTGGTGGTTGCGCCGTCGATGACCTCGATGCGGTCCAGGGCGACCTGCTCGGCGGCGGTGACGGCTGCCTGGTACGTGCCGGAGAGCTTGGCGCCGATGGTGATGCAGACGACCTCGCGACCGGCATCGATCGCATCCTGGAAGACGGCTGCGAACTCACCCGCCGTCGGCTGGGAGGTCGTCGGCAGGCTCGGGGCGTTTGCCATCCGCTCCATCAGTTGTGCGGTGGTCAGCCCGATGCCGTCCCGGAAGCTCTCCTGTCCAAAGTTGACTCGCAGGGGCACCACCTCGATCTCGAGCGCCTCACGCATGTCGGGGGGCACGTCAGCGGTCGAGTCGGTCACGATGGTCACGTGCTGGGCATCAGGCATTGTTGGCCACCTCGATGGCGAGGCCGAGCGTTCCCGGCCCAACGTGGGTGCCAAGCACCGGGCCGAACTTGGCGATCGGCACCTCGCTTTCCCGGCGTGCCAGCGACTGCACGCGCTCGCTGAGCCGCTCGGCATCCTCCGGTGTCGTGTTGTGCAGCACGCCGATCCGCTCGATCTCCGGCATGTTCTGGGCGAACTCGACGAGTGCCTCGATGGCGCGTTTGCGGGTGCGCGTGCGCTCGAACGGGACCACCTGCCCCTCGTCGATGCGAAGCAGCGGTTTCAGCTTGAGCATGGATCCGACCAGCGACGCGGCCTTGCCGATGCGTCCACCTCGCCGGAGGTGATCCAGCGTTTCTACAAAGAAGACCACGTGGTAGTTCATGGTCTGGCTACGCAGGCGGGTGGCGATCTCCTTGGCGCCGAGGCCTTGGTCGGCGAGACGATGAGCGTGAAGCACCTGAAAGCCGCAGCCGAGGGACGCGCTGAGCGAGTCGATCACCTCAACGCGGGCCACATCGCCGACAGCGTCGGCGGCGACCTGCGCCGACTGAACGGTGCCGCTCAGGCGCGAGGAGATCAACACGCAGACGATCGCGTCGTGATCTTGCCCGATCTCGCGGAATGTCCGCTCGAAGATCCCGGCCGAGGGCTGGGAAGTCGATGGGAGATCGCGTGTATCGGCCAATCGACCCATGAACTCGTCGGTCGTCAGGTCGATCTGGTCGCGGAACGACTCGCCACCGATATGCACATTGAGTGGCACCACCGTGATGCCGAGTCTCGTGAGGAGATCCTCCGGCAGGTCGGCGGTGCTGTCCGTCACGATGGCTATGCGTGGGGTCTCAGCCATGAGGATGTTCTCTCCGGATCATCTCGGAGCCCGCTCTCCTCCGGGTCGTCGCGTCACTCGGCCGAGATGATGTAACGATAGTGCGGCTGGCCACCATTATGCATTTCGATCTCGGCATCGGGCCATGTCTCGCCGAGCCGCTCCTGCAGGGTTTCGGCCTCGTCATCCGGGACACTCTCGCCAACGAAGATCGTGAGCAGCTCCGGATCGTCGACATTGGCGCGCTCGAAGGTGTCGAGTACGACCTGAAGCTCGTCGTCACCGGCGGCGGCGAGTTCGTCGTTGATCAGACCGATCGTCTGGCCGGTGGCGACGGCGATGCCACTGATCTCGGCATCACGTACCGCGCGGGTGATCGCGATCGCCGTCGTGTCCGTCATTGCCTCCGCCATGTCGTCCACGTTCTCGTCCAGCGACTGGTCAGTGTTGAAGGCGGTCAGCGCGGCGAGCGCGGCGGGGATGGACCGGGTGGGTACGATCCGGACGGTCTTCTCGCTGAGCTCGGCTACCTGGTTGGCGGCCATGTGGATGTTCTTGTTGTTCGGCAGCAGGATGATTTCCTCGGCGGCGGAGTCCTCAACCGCGGCGAGGAGTTCCTGCGTACTGGGGTTCATGGTCTGGCCCCCCTGCACGATGCTCGTCGCGCCAAGCGAGCGCAACGCCGTGGAGATGCCCTCGCCGGCGGCGACGACGATGATCGCGAGGTCATTGTGCAGCTGCTCGCCCTCCGGCTCGGGCGGCGGCGCACCGTTCTGCGTCAACGTCCCTGCGCGCTGGCTCTGCAGCGTTTCGGTCTGCTTGCTCATGTTGTCGATCTTGATCTGATCGAGCTCGCCCAGCCGAATCCCGTACTGCAGCACGCCGCCGGGATCGAGCGTGTGGATGTGGACCTTGAGCATGGAGTCGTCACCGACGATCACTGCCGATTCGCCCATCGCCGCGATCTCGTCGCGCGCCTTTTCGGCGTCGATATCGGAGCCGAGGACCATGAAGTTCGTACAGTAGCCGAAGGTGTCCTCGCCATGGGTCTCCTCGACCATGTCGAGGAACGCCATGTCGCCGCCGACCGCGCCCGCCTCCTCCATAGTCGGGAGTTCTGTGTCGCCGGTGGCGCTGCGCAGCAGGGCCTCCAGGATGATGACGACGCCCTGTCCGCCGGCGTCGACCACGCCGGCCTGTCGCAGGATATCGAGCTGCTGTGGCGTGCCGTCGAGCGCAACCTGTGCAGCCTCGTGCGCGGCGCGCAGCACCTCCGTGACGGAGCGGTGAGTCTTCGCAGCTTCAGAGGCTCCCTCCGCCGCACCACGGATCACCGTCAGCATCGTGCCCTCGACCGGGCGCATCACCGCCTTGTAGGCGGTCTCCCGGGCTCCGTCGAGCGCCTTTGCAAGATCGCCGCCGCTCAGCTCAGTGACGCCGTTGAGTCCATTGGCAAAGCCGCGGAAGATCTGCGAGAGAATAACGCCGGAGTTGCCGCGCGCACCCATGAGCGCGCCGTAGGCGACCCGGTTGGCAACTTCGGAGGCTGTGGCGGTCTCCGGCAGGTCCTCCAGTACCTCGAGCGCGCCCGTCATGGTGAGCGCCATGTTGGTGCCCGTGTCGCCGTCCGGTACGGGGAAGACGTTCAGCTGGTTGACGCGGTCGCGGTTGCGCTGAATCAGCGCGCTAGCGAAGGTGAAGGCATCACGCAGCGCCTGTCCGTTCCATACCGCTTGGGAAGATGTGGTCGAGTTCACGACGCTCTCCCGGCTTCGTCGCTGACGTGAAGGCCGTCGACGTGGATATTCACCCGGTCGACCTCCATGCCCAGCAGCTCCTCGACACGGAACTTGACTGTTTGCATCACGTTGGTGGCCACGGTGAAGATCGGCGTGCCGTACTCCACCACGACGGAGAGATCGATGGTCAGCCGGCCCTCGTCCTGGGTGATGCCGATGCCGCGCTGGGTTGTGCCAAGCCCGAAGCGCTTGCCGATGGCGGAACGGATCGAGCGTGGCGCCATGTCAACGATGCCATAGCAGGACAGCACGGCGTCATGGACCACGGCGACGATGGCATGGTCCGATATCTCTACGGTGCCGCCGGGCTGGCGGGGTTTGTCGGGACCCGGACTGGTCATTACAGATTGCTCCCTGCTGGTCGGTCGGGGGCATGGAACGGTCGGGCCGATGGCATCCCGGCAATCGTGAGGCATGTTGCGCCTGACATGCTCGGGAATTGCCGATCATATCCCCTAATGGTACGATACGTGATCGGAGTTACGCCGCCATCTGGCGTGGCGACGTTGTTCCGTGCCCGGGGCGATCCTCACCATCCGGGCGGCAACAAGGTGACAGTGTCCGGGCCCGGCTCTTTCGTCGGTATTGGCCCGACGCGGACCAGTACAGCAGGAAACCAGCGAAGGGAGTGCAAACGTGGCCGGGAAGTGTGACATTTGCGGCAAGACCAAGTCGTTCGGCAACAACGTAAGCTTTTCACACAAGAAGACGAACCGTGACTTCCGGCCCAACGTGCAGAAGAAGCGGATCGTGATCGATGGCGAGGCGAAGCGCCTCAACGTCTGCACGCGCTGCATGCGCACGCTGGGCAAGTCCGGCAAGGCAGCCTAGGCGGGCATAGCCGGTACCAAGACTGCCAGGAAACCCCCGGTCGCACCTGCGACCGGGGGTTCTTGTTGTCCTTGAAGGCAAGACGATAATGTGGCGACAGCTAGCCTTCATCCTGAGCCGAGGCCCGGCGTAGCCGGGCCTCGGCTCA
>DASYWL010000047.1:0-1543 GCA_035936055.1 Thermomicrobiales bacterium | reverse complement strand
GGCTTGGATCGGAGGTATACCCGCTCCAGGGTGGCACGCCGCCGAACGCCTGCCCGACCGCCGAGTGCACGGAGCCGATCACCTGCCGTTCGAGGAGGCGCCGGGCTTCTTGGATTTGCGGGTAGAGCAGAATCGACGGGGCGCAGACCAGCACCACACTCCGGTCGTTCGCCACCTCGCGCAGGCGCGCGGCATCGGCAACCGTCGTCGCGGCGGGTTTCTCACTATAGACATGCTTCCCTGCCTCGAGACAGGCGAGCGTGGTCTCGGCATGCAGCTGGATCGGTGTCAGATTGAGGATCGCCTCTGCCTCCCCCCGCTCGAGCATCAGGCGGTAATCGGTGAACCAGGCGTCAACGCCGTACTGCTCAGCGACGGCCCGGGCGCGCGCTTCGGAGCGCCCGCACACGGCAACGAGTTCCACACGGTCCTGCAGGCGGTGCAGTTCCGGCAGGTAGTCCCGCTGGGCCACGTCGCCACAGCCGAGCAACCCCAGTTTCAAACGCTGTGTCACAGGATCGATCCCCCGGTGCTCAGTTCCGCCATGGAGAAGGTGCTCTCGAGCTGTTGCGCCTGACCCGTCTCCGCTGCCAGATACCCCTTCTCGATGATCTCCACGACATGGGCGGCATGCTCGCCGGAGGCAACCGGCGGCGCACCGGTTCGGATGCAGTCGACGCAATGCATGATGTCGGCATAGACGTGTGGCTCGGGAATAGCCGCATGCCGCTCGGTGACATGTGGGAGATGGGTGCGGAGGGTGTAGGTGCCCGACCCCGCGGGTTCCAACTCCGGAAGGTCGACATCCCCGTTGACGGCCAGCGCGACCGGGTGGCCGGAGAGCGGCTCAATCTCGAGCGTCTCAACCGCGCCGCGCGAGCCGTAGATCCCCATCCCACCCCACTGAATCAGCTTTCCCGTGGCGGCACTGTGCCCGCCCAGCATGGCAAACGTCGCGTCGCCGAAGTCGAGCATCAGCATGGTGTTGTCGTCGACCTCCACGGGGATAACCTTGTCGCGCCATCGATGCTCCTTGGTGCGAATGCCGGACATCGCAGCGACGCGCTTCGCCGGACCCAGAATGCCCGTCAGGCTGTGCAGCACGTAGACCGTGACATCCCGGAGCGGCCCTCCCAACTTCGTGTAGTACCAGGACGGGTCGGCCGAACTCCGGGCATCGTCGCCTTGGCGGTTGGCCTCCAAATGGTGCTGCCAGCCACCCGTGCTCCCCCACGCCCAGTACACATCGCCCAGCGCGCCCTTCGCCACGAGCGAGCGCATCGCGCGCATCGCGGGCGCGAGCATCTGGCCCGGTGCCGCCACGAGGACGAGGCCCAGCTCGCGCGCGGTATCGACGAGGTCCTTCGCCTCTCCGTAGGCCGTGGTCATCGTCTTCTGCACATAGACGTGCTTGCCCGCATGGAGCGCCTGCAAGGCGAGCGGATAGTGCAGGCCGATCGGCGTGATCACCAGCACCAGATCGACGTCGTCGCGGGCGATCAGGTCGTCGGAGTTGGTGAGCGCGTGCGGGACGCCATAGGCG
>DASYWL010000046.1:0-6812 GCA_035936055.1 Thermomicrobiales bacterium | reverse complement strand
GCAGGCTGCCTGAATGTGATTGTGCCCCCAACGCAGTACGTCTCCACCTAGCCCAGCAAGTGTTATGCCTAGGTGCTACGAGACTGCCAGGTGAATGGCAGGTTTGCACCGGTCGGCACCCGCTACTGTTTATAGCAACGGCACGAGAGACCGGTAGAGGACCTGCCGGGCCCCCTCCGTTCCGTCCACAGCTCGCAACACCCGGCTGGGGACTCTTGCCCCCTGTTCCCAGCCGGGTGTTGCCGTGTCCGGCCTCTTTCCATGTGGTGATACGGCAGTACCAGACGTGCCGGACGGTGGCCGCTGTCGTGCGGAACTGCATAGCGCGGGAGGGATCCACGCGGCACTTCTCCGCCGACCGCCCGCGCGTACACATCGCTACGAGACCGGAACCGCCCAATCAGAGAGGTGCTCACCAGCATGACCCACACCGCATGGCGGCCCGACCTTGTCGATGCGCTCCAGCAGCCGATCTGGACCGCCCGAGCCGACGGCACGATCATCCGCGCCAACGCGTCTTGGCACGCCGTCACCGGCATCCCGGCGGGGATCACGCTCGGCCGCTGGTGGGATACTGCCATCCACCCGGACGATATCGCCCCCGCTGCTGCAGGATGGGATGTGGGCATCCGCGATTCTGATCCGTTCGAGATCGAGTTCCGCCTCCGCCACGCTGGTGGCGCCTGGCGCTGGCACCTCGCTCGTATCGCACCCATGCCCCCAGGGGAAGCGGATGAACCAGCATGGGTGGCCATTGCCCTCGACATCGACGAGCGCCGTAAGGCACGCGAGGCTCGCCGCGCCAGCGAGGTCCGCCTGCGGGAACTGATCGCCAACGCGGATGACATCATCTACACGCTCGGCCTGGACGGCATGCTGACCGACATCAACCCCGCCGTGGAACGCGTGCTGGGGTACACCCCCGAAGAGATGATGTCCCTGCCGTTCGAGCGGATCGTCGTACCGGACCAGGTGCCATACACACGGGGCATGCTCGAGCGCAAGCTCGCCGGGGAGCCGAGCAGCATCTACGAGCTCGATGTGATTGCCAAGGACGGCCGACGTGTGACGCTGGAGATCAACTCCCGCCTGATCGAGGAGGATGGCCGGCCCATCGCGATTCACGGGGTCGCCCGGGACATCAGCAACCGACGCCAGCGGATCCAGCAGGCCGAGCTGAGCGCCGCGGTCGGTACCGCGCTCACCACCATGCAGGCGCTCGGTGAGCAGCTTCAGGCGGCGGCACAGGCGATCGTCGATCACCTCGGCGTGGCGTTCGCGCGCATCTGGCTGATCGACAACGACGATCCCGAGCTCCTGGTGCTCCATGCCAGCGCCGGGCAGTACACACACCTGGACGGGGCGCACAGCCGGATTCGCGTGGGGGAATACAAGATCGGACGGATCGCCGCGCGGCGCGAGCCCTTCCTCTCCAACGACGTCGCCACCGACCCGGAGATCAGCGATCGCGAGTGGGCCCGCCGCGAGGGGATGACCGCGTTCGCCGGCTACCCGCTCGTGCTGGGCGACCACCTGCTCGGCGTCGTCGGGCTCTTCGCCCGCCACCGGCTCGACTCCACCACCCAGTCGGTCTTGAGTTCCGTGACCGACACCATCGCCGTCGCCATCGAGCGCACGTACGCCGAGCACGCCCGCGATACCGTCCTGGCCCGCGAGCAGGAGGCGCGCGTCTGGGCAGAGGTGGCGGAGACCCGATACCGCAACCTCTTCGAGGGAGTCGCTGACGCCATTCTCGTGGCCGACAGCGAGCGCCACTATCTGGACGCCAACGCCGCGACTTCGCAGCTGCTCGGCTACACGCGTGCCGAGCTGCTCCAGATGCGGGTCGAGGACATCGTAGTGGCCGAACCCACGTGGACAGAATCCGAGTTCAAACAGTTCGTCGAGGACATCGTAGTGGCCGAACCCACGTGGACGGAATCCGAGTTCAATCAGTTCAATGAAAAGGGCCAGTGGCGGGGTGAGCTGGCGCTCCGCCACAAGGATGGCACCATCATCCCCGTCGAGGCCCGGGCAACCGTCGTGCGTCTACCGGCCGGTCCAGTCTTCATGTCGGCAGTGCGCGACATCACCGAGCGCAAGCACCTGGAGCGGCTGCAGCGCGATTTCCTCGCGATGGTCACCCATGATATCCGCACGCCGCTGACCTCAGTCAAGGGGTGGATGCAGCTTCTGCAGCGGCGGCCCTATCTGGAGGCCCGGGACCGCCGGATCGTGAGCCGGAGCCTCGAGCAGACCGAGACGATCGCCCATCTGATCGACGACCTCGCCGATCTGGTGCGAATCGAGGTGGGGCAGCTGCAGCTCCACCGGCGCCAGGATGACCTCTTGGGCATCATCCGCGAGCAGATCGCCTTGGTGCAGGAGCATGCCGAGCACCACCGCCTGCGCCTGGAAACGGCCGAAGAGGCGATCACCGGCGCGTGGGACCGACGACGCGTCGGCCAGGTGCTGCAGAACCTGCTCACCAACGCGGTCAAGTACAGCGCAGACGGCGGGGATGTGACGGTGCGAGTTGCCCGCGCGGGGGATGAGGCACGAATTGAGGTCGAGGACCAGGGCATCGGGATCTCGCCGGACCACCTGCCGCTGCTCTTCGAGCGGTTCTACCGCGAGGAGGCTACCGGCGCCGGCGGGCTGGGGCTCGGCCTGCACATCACACGGATGCTGGTCGAGACGCACGGCGGGGCGATCTCGGCGGTCTCGGAGCAGGGCACTGGGAGCGTCTTCATCGTCACGCTGCCGATCGTCTCGGCAGCATGACGATCCCGACGAGTGTTTCGCTCGCCCCTCCACCTGGGTCCCCCGATAGTTCAGGGGAGCTTCGTTATTCCGGGTACAGCAGGTACGGCCGGCGGCGCTCCTCGAACGCTGCCGCATCCTTGTCCCAATCGGCCATGATGTCCGCCGGGGCCGCCCCATCATCGAGCGACCGACGCAGCCTGTCAGTGCCGGACAGCAGGTCGACGAAGTACTCGCCTGTGGACCGCGACCGCCACTCGAACGCGTCGGGGTTATGCCCGCGCAATGCGTGGAGGAGTTGGATGCCGAGCTCCACCGGACGCAGGGCTTTCCGGTCGAGCGCATAGACCTGCACGCCGCCGCATACCTCACCGGCGTGCTTGGAAAAGACCGGTGAGAAGAAGGCCGGGCGGTAGGCGAGGCCCGGCAGGTTGCGGCGCTCCAGATCCTCAGCGAGCCTGTAGGGATCGATCCACGGCGCACCAATGTACTCGAAGGGCCGGGCTGTGCCCCGGCCTTCGGAGATGTTGGTGCCCTCGATCAGGCAGGTTCCGGGATACAGGGTGACGGAGTCCAGGGTGGGCAGGTTCGGCGAAGGCTGCACCCAGGGAAGTCCCATCTCGTCGAACCACATGTCACGTTCCCAGTTACGCATCGGAACGACGATCGGCTCCGGCAGGCTCCGCTCCGCAGCGAAGAGCCGCGCAAACTCTCCAACCGTCAGTCCGTGCCGGATGACGATTGGGTGGATCCCGACGAATGAGGTGAACGCAGGGTCGAGCAGGTTGCCCTCGACATGCATCCCGGTCAGCGAGTTCGGGCGATCGAGGACGACGACGTCCAGACCGGCGCTCGCCGCCGCGACCTGGCAGTAGGCCAACGTTGAGATGTACGTGGCGAAGCGAACGGGCACGTCCTGGACATCGAAGATGAGTGCATCGAGACCGTCAAGCATCTCCGGCGTCGGCTCGCGGGTGTCACCATAGAGACTGTAGACGGGCAGGCCCGTGCGGGAATCCTCGACCGAGTCCACCTCGACACCGGCCTGGGCGTCGCCGCGGACACCATGCTCGGGCCCGAAGAGCGTCGCCAGATCGAAGCGCTGATCGGCGTGGAGGCGATCGACCGCGCTCCGCAGCTGCCGGTCGATGGCGCTGCTGTTGGTGACGAGCCCGACCCGCTTGCCATCGATAGGTGTGGCATTGGCCTCGAGCATCACCTCGAGGCCGACTTCAACTCGCTGTCGGTTCATTCCTCCCCCGTTGTGGTTAGAGAACGGCTGGCTGGAACCGGGCGTCATGGGCCGTCCGGAGCAGCCCTCCGAGCGGCCATATCGGCATCTGTGGACCAGGTGAGCCACGCGCGGTTCACGAGGGTCTCTACAGGTCCCCGACCTGGGCGACCTGCTCGACGCGGTCGCTCTCGGCCTCGGCACCGACGCCTCCATGATCGCGACCGTGCCGAGGTTCTGCCGCCCGGAGCTCTCCGGCTCGACACCCGCCGCGATGCTCTCCACGAGGTGCTGCAGGGCCCTCGAGCGGCCCAGCAGCGGCAGCTTCTCCATCGACTGCGTCACTGGCCTGGCACCGCGATGTCGCACCTGCACCAGGTCGCCGCCAGCGCCGATATCCGCACCGGCGCGACTCGTCCAGCTCAACTCGCCCTCCGAGAACTCCATCCGCCAGTTGCCGGCCCAGTGGGTGGGATCACCGGAGCTCACCCAGCTGCCGCGATAGCTGAGGGTCTGCCCGTTCGAAGGTGACGATGAGCAGCGCCTCCGCCTCCTCGTCGAACTTACTCCACGAAGGCGAGGTGTCCCGCGCGTAGACCTCCAGCGCCTCCTGCCCGAGCACCATCCGCATCAGGTCGTAATGATGGACGGACATGTCGTAGAGCAGTGGGTGCGGGAACTGGTAGTGCCGGTTCATCTCGTACTCGGCATCGTTCGCCCACCGCCGGAAGTCGATGTGCACGCTGCCCCTCGCCCCGAGCATCCCGCTGGCGACGATCTTCGCAGCGGTGCGGGGCGCGGGGTAGAAGCGGTAGTTCTGGCTGACCATCAGCGTCCGGCCAGTCCGCTCCGCGGCGTCGACCGCCCGCTGCGCCTCGCGGACCGACCCGGCGAACGGTTTCTCGACCAGTACATGCTTTCCGGCCTCCATCGCTTCGACCGCCAGCGGCACGTGGGCGACCATCGGCGTGGTGATCAGCACCAGCTCGGCATCGGTCGCAGCGAAGGCATCGTCCAGCGCGGTGAAGCATGTGCTGTCCGGCAGCGCCAGTCTCTCCTGCGCAGTGGCGAGGGTGAACTCATGCGCGTCCACGATCGCGACCCGCTCAACCGTCTCCTCGACCCACGGAAGGGCGCTCTTCTCCCAGTCGAGTCCCCAGTTGCCGAGACCGACGTGTATCAGCTTCATACGTTTGATGCTCCCCCGTCGCGCACATGCCCGACCACAAACGAGTTCGTCGATGGCGACAGAAACCATGGTGCCATTTCGAGCGGAAGGCGAGCACAGCGAGCCTGCAGTCGAGGAATCTTTTCCACACGGGGCATCGACTCCAGCCAGGCAAGAGATTTCTCGACACGGCTGCGGCGCTCACGCGCCTTGCCGGCTCGAAATGACAGGCTGGTGACAAACAGCGGAATCCCGTATCGCGCGCCAGCGTGCTCACCTTGCGCGGCTTACCTGCCTCGGGCATCCTACCGGGAGTGATCGCAGGCGCGCAAAAATGGGGCGTCTTCACCAATCATCACAGGGGACCAAGGGAGAGCATGAGTACAGGCAGCAGACCGGTCGGCATCGGCATCATCGGTGCCGGCGTCATCTCCGAGATCTATCTCAAGAACACCACCGGCGTCTTCGACAACATCCGCGCCATCGCGGTCGCCGACCTCGTCGCAGAGCGCGCGCAGGTCCGCGCGAAGGAATTCGGCATCGACGCGCTCACCGTCGATGAGCTGATCACCCATCCGGACGTGGAAATCGTCGTCAACCTCACCATCCCCGCCGCCCACCACGGTGTGGCCAAGCAGGTGATCGAAGCCGGCAAGTCGGTCTACAACGAAAAGCCGCTGGCGATCAACCGCGACGATGCCCGCGAGCTGGTCGCGATCGCGAAGGCGAAGGGCGTGCTCATCGGCGGCGCGCCGGATACCTTCCTGGGTGGCGGCCTGCAGACCGCCCGCAAGGCACTGGAGGATGGCAGGATCGGCACACCGGTCGCGGCGACCGCGCACTTCCTCGGCCGCGGCATGGAGATGTGGCACCCGGACCCACACTTCTTCTTCCAGCCAGGTGCAGGACCGCTCTTCGACGTCGGCCCGTACTACCTGACCGCACTGACGAGCATGCTCGGCCCGGTCGCGGCGGTGACCGGGTTCGCCCGGGCCAGCTTCCCGGAGCGCACCGTCACCGCCGAGGGACCGAAGACGGGCGAGACGATTCCGGTCAACACGCCGACGCATATCGCCGGCAGCCTGCAGTTCGAGAGCGGCGTGATCGGCTCGCTGATCGCCTCGTTCGATGTTTGGGAAACGGACGAGCGCCGGACGATCCTCACGATCTACGGCTCCCAGGGGACACTGCACCTGCCGGACCCGAACCGGTTCGGCGGGCCGGTCACGCTGGTCCGCGAGCAGACCCGCGAGACCGAGGCGCTGCCGCTGACCCACGGCTACACGGAAAACAGCCGCGGCATCGGCGTGAGCGACATGGCGCGCGCGCTGCGCGGCGACACCGAACCTGCCCGTGCGAGCGGCGAGATGGCGGCGCACGTCGTGGACATCATGCAGTCGGTGCTGGAGGCGGCGGAGTCGTACAGCACCGTCAACCTGAGCACTACCATGACCCGCCCGGCCCCGCTGCCGGCGGGTGGATAGCGCAACGTGACGGACCACGAGCCAGTCGGCGTCGGCATCATCGGGGCGGGCTACATCTCCGCCATCTACCTGGAGAACTTCACGACGCGCTTCGCCAACCTGCGGGTCGTCGGCATCGCCGACCTGGTGCCGGAACACGCGCGGCGCCAGGCCGAGCGCTTCGGCG
>DASYWL010000045.1:0-3178 GCA_035936055.1 Thermomicrobiales bacterium | reverse complement strand
CCGCTCATGAGCGTTTCGCGCAACTTTTTTCTCGGCTCAGAGCCAATGAAGGGGTGGGGGCCGTTCCGGCACTTCGATGTCGCCACCGCCGACGAAATCACCCGAACCGAACTCAATCGCATGGGCATCGCCATTCGCGATACGTCTCAGCCGGTCGGCACCCTCTCCGGCGGCGAGCGACAGTCGGTCGCGATTGCCCGAGCGGTCTACTTCGGTGCGCGGATTCTGATCCTAGACGAGCCGACGGCAGCGCTGGGGGTCAAGGAGGCAGGTGTGGTGCTGCGCTACATCGCGCGGGCGCGCGAGCAGGGACTCGGCGTCATCTTCATCACCCACAACGCCCACCACGCCTGGACGATCGGTGACACCTTCACGCTACTGAGCCAGGGCGAGTCGGTGGGCACGTTCCGGAAGGACGAGACGGCGCTGGAGGAGGTCGTCACGCTGATGGCCGGCGGCGCCGAGCTCGAGGAGCTCGAGCACGAGCTCGGACGCAACACCCCGGTCTCGCGTCACCACACTGATGCGAACATCACCACGTAGTTCCAAACTTGGACGCGTGGGGCTGGCCTTTGGATGAAGGCCCGATCATGACCGGCAACGATGAGAACGTCGGGTCCTGTGCCCGACGCTACAGCATTACCGCGCTATTTCCCCATTGAAGCGCCGCCTCCTGTGGATGGCGTTATCCGTCGCTCGCCACAGGCAGAACAATGACATCAACGCCGAAGCCTGGCCGATCACGAGTTGAGGTTGCCACGGTGAACGCTGGAGTTGGCGATCGAACGATGTCGCCAAAGGCGTATCCCGGACATCGCCGTACAGGGTTGTCTGCTTGCACCTGATCAGGTCTGCTCCGTGAAGCTACCGCAGGTCCTCGAGGATTTCTTCGATCGGCTTGCGGCGCCCGAGATAGATCGGCGTATCGACCGCCGTATATTTTCGAACCTCGGCCGCCCGCAGGCGCTGAACCATTCTGATCAGCTCGTGGGGATCGTCATCCTCCAGCGCGACGATGAACTCCTGGTCCTGAATGCCAAAGGAGTTGACCGTGTTGGTGAGGATCGTCGGGAACTCGCGCCCCAGCTCGCCGTGCTCAATCATCAATCGGCGACGCTCCTCGAATGGCACTAGATACCAGTCTGGCGTCTTCGTGAAGGGGTAGACGCTGAGGTACGCCTTCGCCTCCTCGCCCTTCAGGAAGGCCGGGCCGTGCGTCGGGTCGTAGAGCGACATGCCGCCGACGCCGATGTACGACTCCACCATGGTCATCCGGCGGCCGAGTCGCGTCTTGTCGAACGCGACGGCATACTGCTGCAGTTTCTCGAACTGGTGCGAGACTGCCCAGATGATCATGTCGGCATGCGCATTCAGGCCGACAGAGGAGTAGACGCCGCGGAGGGTGACGTCCTCCCCGGTCTCCCGCACCACTTCTGCCGTCTCGGTGCACTGTCGCTCCCAATCGATGTCCTCGAGCCCATACCACCGGTCGCTGCGCTTGTAGAGCCAAAACGCCGCGAAGGCGAACTTCTGCTGCTGTTCCTGTGGCATTGCGTGATCACTTCCTCGTTGCCGGTGCGAGTCGACCCAGACGTGACTCGGCCGTTCGTTCCGTCAATAATGAACGGTCGTGGTCATCGGGCGCCAACCGGCAGCGGCACGCCTGCCTCAGCCGCCCTCAGGGCACCGATGCGGCGACACCCAGAATGCCCTGCCCGCACGGTATACTGTGCGTTGCCATGACGACGCAGCACACCGACTTCTCCACGCGCCTCTCCGCCCTTGCTCCAGCCCCCGGCGTCTACCTCATGAAGAACGCCGACGGGGACATTATCTATGTCGGCAAGGCGCAGTCGCTCCGCAACCGGGTACGCTCCTACTTTCAGTCGAAGCGCGGCATGGACCCCAAGACTCGTGAGATGGTGTCGCACGTCGCCGACTTCGAGGTGATCCGGACCGACACCGCGACCGAGGCACTGATCCTCGAAAACGAGCTCATCAAGAAGCATCAGCCGAAGTACAACGTCAGGCTGAGAGACAGCAAGACATACCCGCACATCCGGATTACCAACGAGGACTGGCCGCGAATCGTCAGCACCCGTCGCATCATCAAGGACGGCAGCCGCTACTTCGGTCCCTACACGTCCGCAGGCGCTGCCTACGACACGATCAACCTGCTCAACCGGCTTTTTCCTTACCGCAAGTGCGACAAGACGATCACCGGAAACGAGTCGGTCTGCCTCTACTATCACATGCATCAGTGCACTGCGCCGTGCATCGGCGCGGTCGACCGCGAGACCTATATGCAGGCCATCGAGGGCGCGCGCACGTTCCTCGAAGGTCGAGGCGACGAGATCATCACCACGCTCGAGGAGGAGATGGATCAGGCCTCCGAGGCGTGGAACTTCGAGCGTGCAGCCGAGCTGCGAGACCGTCTTCAGGCCGTTCGGCATGTGCTGGAACGGCAGAAGATCGTGAGCAACCCGAGCACAAACGCTGATGTCATCGCCGTTGCGAAGGGCGTGGGTGGTGACGCCGGCGTGCAGGTCGGGTTCCTCCGCAACGGCAAGATCATCGGGTCCGATTTCTTCCAGATGCAGGCCGCGATCGACGACAAGCCGAGCGAGATCATCTCCAGCTTCCTGACGCAGTTCTACAACGAGGCTGCGATGATCCCATCGCTCATCCTGCTGCAGCACTCGCTGCCCGAGGGTGAGGCGGAGATGATCCGCGCGTGGATGGAGCAGCGGCGCGAGGGTACCGTCGATCTGCGAGTGCCGCAGCGCGGCCTGAAGCGGCAGCTGGTGGCGATGATCGCCGAGAGCGCGAGCGAGAACCTCGAGCAGTCGCGCTTGAAGTTCCTCTCGGACGAGCAGAAGATGACCGCGGCGATGACCGAGCTGGCCGACGCACTCGACCTTCCACGCCTGCCTCGCCGCATCGAGTGCTACGACATCTCGAATCTGCAGGGGACCAACCCGGTCGCCAGCATGGTGGTCTTCGAGGATGGCAAGCCGATCAAGAAGGAGTATCGCCGGTTCGCGATCAGGACGGTCACCGGCGCCAACGACTTCGCAATGATGGCCGAGGTCATCACCCGTCGGTTCAAGCGCGCGGCAGATCAGGATGAGGAGCAAGACGGCAAGTGGGCCCGCCTGCCAGACCTCGTGATCGTCGA
>DASYWL010000044.1:0-6105 GCA_035936055.1 Thermomicrobiales bacterium | reverse complement strand
CCGGTTACCGCCCAGGACTACGTGCGCACCTTCCAGTACGCCGCCGACCCTGAGCACGCGTGGGACTTCACCTGGTTCTGGAACGGAAATATCGTCAACTTCGAGGAGGCAACCGCTGGGGAAGTCCCGGTCGAGGAAGTTGGTGTCCGCGAGGGCGCGAACGAGTATGAGGTGGTCTTCGAGACGATTGAGCCGGCACCGTACCTCGCCGCCAAGCTCCTCTACTCAACTCCACTCTCTGCCGCTGCGCTCGACGAGTACGGCCCACTCTACAATACCAATCCCGAGACCCACGTCAGCTCCGGCCCATTCAAGCTGGAGGAATGGCTGCGCGACCAGCAGATCGTGTACACCCGCAACGAGGCCTACACCGGCGACATGGTAGTGGCACTTCAGGAGATCATCGTGAAGCTGGCTGCCCCACCAAGCCACTTCACCCTTTACGAGGCCGGTCAGGTCGACTATATGGAGGGACCGGCTCCCGCCGAGCTCCAGATCATGGAGCAGGACCCGGAAACCACGACGCAGATCTATCAGGGTGTGGGAGACTTCCGCTGCTTCTACTTCTTCTTCGACGTCGAGAGGGCGCCGTTCGACGACCTGCAGGTGCGCCAGGCCTTCAGCCACGTCTTGGACCGCGAAGCGCTCGATCAGCAGGTCTGGGGCCGGCAGGCCAACCCGGCCCCCTCGTTCCTTGCGCCAGGATACCCCGCCTCGAACACAGAGGAGCTGGCCGGCATCCAGAATTTCGATGCGGACTTCGGTCGGCAGCTGCTTGCCGAAGCGGGCTATCCCGACGGGGAGGGGTTCCCGGAACTCACGATGAACATCGTCGTCGGCCAAAACCCGATCTATGATGCGACGGCGGAAGCCTACGCGTCCATGCTGAGCGAGCATCTCAACATCGACGTCCAAATCCAGTCACTCGACCCCCAGGCCTTCTACGCCGCCATGAACGCCGATCCGGACGAAATCCTCTTCGGATTCATCTCCTACGGCATGGACTACTTCGATCCTTCCAACATGCTCGGTGTCTGGCACAGCACGGGCCGTCACTCTTGGAGCAATGAGGAGTACGACGCGCTTGTCGAGGAGGGCACGACCTCTCTCGCCTCGCAGGAGGAGCGAATCGCGATCTTCCAGGAAGCTGAGCGCATCCTCGTCGAGGACGTGCCGGCGGTGTTCACCTACTTCCAGACGCCGATCCAGCTGATCAAGCCATATGTTACCGGTCCTGCGCTGGAACCGGACAACAATGGCATTCAGGCGATCCACTGGCCGGCGTGGGCTACGACCGGGCACACGCTTGAAGAGCTCTACATCCGCGCCGACGCGCCAACCGGCCGCGAGTAGCAAACTGCTCGGCGCTCGTTCGGCCCGCTGTCGCTCTCTTGAGCAACAGTGGGCCGTTTCCGTGGTCGCCAGCAGCGGGACGCTGGCGCTATGATCGGTACGTCAGTTGCACCGACCGGGGCGACGCCCACGACTACGCCTGCCGAAAGGACCGCCATGGCCTCGTCCACGATCGCCGCTCCCGCCGCCACGCCCGATATCGCCCCGGAAACGCTGCGCAAACACTTCCAGCTCGACACGGGAATCACCTTCCTCAACCACGGCTCCTTTGGCGCGACGCCGAAGCCCGTCTTCGACGTTTATCAGGCATGGCAGCGGGAACTCGAGCGCGAGCCTGTCGCCTTCTTTGCTCGCCGGCAGGAGGCGCTGCTCGATGCCGCGCGCGGTCGCATTGGCACCTGGCTCAACGCCGACCCCGACACCCTCAGCTTCGTCGTCAATGCGACCTCCGGACTCAACGTCATCGCGCGCTCGCTGTCCTTGGGGCCGGGCGATGAGATCCTGACCACCGACCTCGAATACGGCGCGCTCGACCTCACCTGGGAACATCTCTGCGCGAAGGCCGGCGCGAGGTACTTCCACCAGCCGATCTCGCTGCCAGTCACGTCGAAGGAGGAGGTCGTCGAGACGATCTGGGCCGGCGTTTCCGACCGCACCCGTGCCATCTTCCTGAGCCACATTACCTCGGGCACGACACTGATCCTGCCCGTCCAAGAGATTTGCGCCCGGGCACGTGAAGTCGGTATCCTCACGATCATCGACGGCGCCCACGTCCCCGGCCAGCTCGATCTCGACATGGAGGCGATCGGTGCAGACGCCTACTCCGGTAACTTCCACAAGTGGCTCTGCACGCCCAAGGGGTCGGCGTTCCTCTACGTCCGACCGGAACAGCACGGCTGGATCGAATCGCTGACGATCAGCTGGGGGTGGATGGGCGAGCACACCTTCGTCACCCGCAATCAGAAACAGGCCACCCGCGACGTCTCCGCTTTCCTCGCCGTCGGTCGCGCCATTGACTTCCAGCGCGAGCACAACTGGGACGCCGTCCGCGATCGCTGCTTCGAGATGCTGAGCACGCTCCGGCAGGAACTGCACGCGAAGTGGGGCACGACTGCCATTTCACCAGACACCCCTGATTGGTACCGGCAGTTGGCAACCATCACCCTGCCCGACTCGGCACCAGACGACCTGCAGGACCGGCTCTTCCACAACCACGCTGTCGAGGTTCCGATCACGAGGCACGGCGACCGGCGGTTCATCCGCGTCTCGGTGCAGGGATACACCACCGAGAGGGATCTCGATGCGCTTCGCACGGCGCTGAATGCCGAAATCACGACAGGAGCCTGAGCGTATGGCAGCACGGACCATCCCGCTCGCCCACACGGTTCACACCGCCTGCCCGCACGACTGCCCCGACACCTGTGCGATCACCACCACCACCGAGAGCGGCCGCGCGATTGCCTTCACGCCGGTTCGCGACCACCCCGTCACGCGCGGCTGGCTCTGCGCCAAGGTCCGCCCCTACCTTGATCGGGTCTACCATCCGGATCGCCTCACCACGCCGCTCCGCCGCACCGGGTCGAAGGGCAGCGACCAGTGGGAAGCGATCACATGGGACGAGGCGCTCGAGGAAATCACCGACCGCTGGCAGGCGGCCATCTCCCGGTCCGGCGCCGGAGCGATCCTCCCCTACTCCTACAGCGGTACCCTCGGGCTCGTGCAGATGGGTGTCGCCAGCGCTCGCCTCTGGAACCGGATGGGCGCGTGTGGACTCGACCGGACGATCTGCGACGCCGCCGCCGGCGTCGCCGTGCCCGCGACTGTCGGCGCCAAGCACGCGATGGCGTTCGAGGATTTCCTGCAGAGCGAGCTCATCGTGCTCTGGGGGCACAACCCGGCCAGCACGAGTCCACACTTCATGCCATTTCTCCGGGGCGCACAGAAAAATGGAGCAACCGTGGTGCTGATCGACCCACGCCGGACGCTCACGGCGAAGTCAGTCGACTGGCACATGCAGCCGGAGCCGGGAACGGACGCCGCGCTCGCGCTCGGTGTGATCCACGTCCTGTTCCAGAAACATCTGCACGACGAGGCGTGGCTGGAAGCCCACAGCACCGGCTGGCGAGACCTGCGCGACCGCGCCGCAGGGTACGATCCAGAGCGCGTCAGCGAAATCACCGGCATCCCTGTCGAGGACATCGAACGGCTCGCAGGACTCTGGGCCAAATCCTCTCCGGCCGTGGTCAAGATCGCCGATGGCCTTCAGCGCAACCAGCACGGCGGGCAGGTTGTACGCGCGGCGATCTCGATCCCCGCCGTCACCGGGCAGTACGGGATTCTCGGCGGCGGCATGTTCTACAGCCAGAGCGGCTGGATCACCTGGGACAGCGAGGCAGTGGGGCATGGTAGCGACAGCGCATGTCCACCGATCCCGCGCGTGGTCAACATGAATCGCCTCGGGGCGGCGCTGACCGGCGAGGATGGCGGTGCGCCGATCGAATCACTCTTCGTCTTCGGCGCCAACCCGGTCACATCGACCCCGAACAGTCCGAAGGTCGTCGACGGGCTGTTGCGGGACGATCTCTTCACCGTCGTCCACGAGCAGTTCATGACCGACACGGCGACGTACGCCGACATCGTCCTCCCCGCCACCAGTCAGCTGGAGCAGGTTGATCTCCACAAGCCCTACGGCCACCACCACCTGCAGTACAACGCGCAGGCGATCGAGCCGCTAGGCGAGTGCCGAAGCAATTGGGACGTGATGCGCGCGCTGGCCGAGCGAATGGGGTACGACGAGCCGTGGCTGCGCCAGGAACCGGACGCGATCATCAAGGAGGTGCTCTGCGCAACGGCGCGAGCCAACCCGCTGCTGGAGGGCATCACGCTGGAGCGGCTGCAACGCGAGGGCACCGTTCCGTACAGCTTCGGCACGGTCAGCGATATTCCCTTCGAAGGGGGCACATTTCCGACCCACGATGGCCGCATTCAGCTGCGGTGCGACGCGATGCTGGAGCACAATGTCGACCCGCTGCCCGACTACACCGGCCCGGAATCACCTGACGAGGCCCGGGAAGACGGCTCCCTCCGCCTGCTCTCCGGCGCGGCACACCACTTCGTCAACTCATCCATGGCCAACCAGCCGAACCTAGAGCGCAAGGAGGGCCGTCCGACATTGGAGATCAGCCCGGCCGACGCCGAGCGGCTGGGCGTCTCCGATGGACAAATCGTGCGCGTTTACAACGAGCGTGGGAGTGCGCTGCTGCATGCATCCGTGACCGACGGCGTGCGTCCGGGAGTCGTCGTATCCACGAAAGGTCGCTGGGGCCAGCGCTCGCTCGACGGCCGCAACGTCAACCAGCTCACCACCGACGAGCTCTCCGACCTCGGTGGCGGCAGCTCCTTCCACGGCACCCGCGTCTTCATTGCCCAGGCCACCACCGACGATCTCCAGCTCTTCGAGGTGGCATCGAGGAACCGGAACGCGGTCGCAGTGCAGCAGTAGGCCATGCAAATCGCGCCCAGCAACCGACACTGGCGTCACGATGTCTCGACGTGGCTCCGGCGGCAAACCGCCTTGCCGGCTCGACATGACAGGGGTCGGATAGAGGCCGCCAGCTACCGCCTCGCCAGTGCCACCATCGCCTCGGCAACGGCGCCGACTACTCTCTCCAGCAGAACCTCGCCCTGCTCCGCGGTCGCCCGGTGTGGGAAGTCGGTATATCCATCGAACGACTCCCACCGGTCGGGTGTCTCGACCCTCACACCGGGGACGACATCGGTGGCCGATGGATCAGCTTGGCGCTCGACCCGCTGCCTCACTCGCAAGGGATCAAACGCGAGCATCATCGCGGTCTCGAACTGCCCGGCGTGGCCCGGCAGGGTGAGCCCGCCGGCCACTTCGTCCTCGGCAAGCGCCTCCCGCGCGATGTCCCAGTAGGACGCTGCTGAGAGCACCACACCGCTCTCGGGCGACAGCTCGATCGCAATATCGCGTGCGGCCAACTGGTTGAGTTCGTGGTTGCCACCGTGGCCGTTGAGAAGCAAGATGCGCTTCGCGCCACACGCGAGCATCGACTCGATGAGGTCGCGCACCACATGGAGGTAGGTCTCGGTTCGCAGCGAGAGCGTGCCACCGAACGGCAAGTGGTGAGCGGACGACCCGAAGGCAAGGACCGGCGCCAGCACGACATCTGCCTGCCCTGCCGCCCGCTCGGCCGCCTGCCGCGCGATGTGCGCCACCATGAACGTGTCATGACCGGTTGCGAGGTGTGGCCCGTGTTGCTCGATCGCGGCGGTGGGGAGCACGACGAGCGCGACCGGCAACGCCCCGTTGAGTTCCCCGCGCGTGGATTCGTTCCAGATCGTCAGCGTCACATGCGGCTCCAGTGAATCCGTGAGGGTCGATCCCGGCAGCGTGTGGCCTCGAATCAGCGCACGCGCTGGCGTCGCCGCCTGTCATTCCCGGAACGAGTGGCCGGGTGCCTTTTCAGGGCGCGCCGCTACCGCTCCTGTCGCTTGCTAGAAATCCTCACGGACGAAAACGCGGCGGCGCTCGCGCTCCTGGCGGGTAGCCTCCCGAACGAGATCCTTGACCCGCTCGGGATCGACGACGTTGTGCAGGTACTTTGTCGGCGTGCTGGTATCACCCGATGCCACGTAGATATCGCCCATCTTCGTGATTCGCTCCAGCGGGTGCTGCTTCACCCCGACGTCGGTTACGCGGTAGAGCTCGATCTCCTCGGTCGTCTTGCC
>DASYWL010000043.1:0-2622 GCA_035936055.1 Thermomicrobiales bacterium | reverse complement strand
CAGATGGACAATTCTGGGAAGAAGGTAGCGATGGTTCTCGCACCCAACTTCGAGGATGTCGAGGCGACCGACCCGAAGCAGGCGCTTGAGCAGGCCGGGGCGCAGGTCACCATCATCGGGATCGAGAAGGGCGAGATCGAGGGCAAGAAGGGCGCGAAGCTCGAAGCGACCGAGACCTTCGAAACCGCGAAGCCCGAGGATTACGACATGCTGGTGATCCCAGGTGGGGGGTCGCCCGAGAACCTGCGCATCCACGATGCGGCGGTCGCCTTCACAAGGCAGTTCGTCGAGTCGGGCAAGCCTGTCGGCTCGATCTGCCACGGACCGCAGTTGCTGATCTCGGCAGAGGTCATCGGTGGCCGGACCGTCACCGCTGTCGCCAAGATTCGCGACGACATCAAAAACGCGAAGGCGAACTACGTGGACGAGGAGTTGGTGGTTGACGGCAACCTCATCACCTCACGAGTGCCGAAGGACCTTCCGGCGTTCAACCAGGCGCTCCTTACCGCACTCGCCGAGCGAGTGCCGGCCGGACAGGCGGACTAGAATCTCGGGTGTGGAGCGGCAAGCTGCTCCACACCGCTGTTAATTCCAAGCGGGAAGGTCCACCACGTGACAACCGACGAGCGGAAAGTCGGCAGGCGCGGCGCCATTGCTCTGAGAGATGCCGAAGGGTTCATTTTCGATATGGACGGCGTGCTCTACCGCGGCAAGCGGGCTCTGGCAGGGGTCGTCGAGATTTTCGATGCTCTCGATGCACGCGGCATTCCCTATCTCCTCGCGACCAACAATTCCATGGCGACGCCGGCTATGTACGTCGAGCGCCTGAAGGGGTACGGCGTCACGGTGGACGCCTCCCAAATACAGACATCAGCTACGGCGACGCGCGATGTCCTCGGGCACGAGTTCCCCGAGGGCGGGACCCTGTTCGTCGTCGGCATGCCGGCGCTGGACGAGCAACTGCAGGATGGCACGGACTTTCACATCACGAGCGATCCGACCGACGATATTGTGGCCGTCGTTGTGGGGCTCGACCAGCAATTCACCTATGACAAGCTCGCGGCTGCAACGACAGCGATTCGGGGTGGCGCCCGATTCTTCGCGACCAACGATGACGCGACGCTACCGGTCGAGGACGGCATCCTGCCGGGAGCTGGGTCGATCATCGCGGCGATAGCTACGGCCAGCGGGAGACAGCCGACCGTCGTCGGCAAGCCGCAAACGCTGATGATGACAGATGCCGTCGAGCGGCTCGGCTCGCAAGCGCACTGCACCGTGATGATCGGTGACCGCCTAGACACAGATATCCTCGCCGCCGAGCGGGCAGGCCTTACCACCGCGCTGGTCCTCACCGGTGTGACCACCCGCGAGGAGCTCGCCGCCGGCGAGTCGGTTCCCGACTACGTCTTCTCGGACCTCCCGGCCCTCACCCGTGAGCTCGTCGGCACCGATTGACAAGTGGCAGCGCGTCGGGCGCTCTCGGATCACACCTCGATCAGCGGGGCACAGTGCCTCGGCAGATATGCTCGAAAACGCAACGCAAAAGACCCGATGCCACGTGACATCGGGCATATTGGCGGAAGCGACGGGGACCGGAACCGTATGGTAGCGCTCTTCAAAGCCCGTCGTGTCGCACTCCACCGCTATCCTCAAGCAAGAGTTGAATTCCCATGCGTGGAAGGACAGCGATATTCTCAGCGCCCTCGCAAGCTCTCCATCTCAAGACGAGGCTAAAATCACGGCTCGATTGAAATACCAGAGCCTGTGATCTCTCGCTGCTGAGTACGGCGTATCTCGCGAGACGATTCGCTCTGTCCGCCGGCACTCGCCGCCGGCCAGACGCGCCTGATCTCGAATCGCAGGCCGTCCTCGACTGACGTCGGTGGATGATTCCACGGCCATGCAACGCGACACCGGCGACGGCAGCTATATCGGCAGCAGAAAGGCGGCAGCAGAGGCCCGGCATTGATCAGCGGAAGGTAGGTCGGTGAGTGCTGCTCGCCCCGGTTCCGAGCCAAGAAGTTCAAAGGTCGCCGTGGGCGTGGTACCCATGACGGTGACAGTCCGAGTTGTTCCCGGCGGATCAAGAAATATATCGGATGCACATGCGGGACGCTCGGACAACAGGACAGCGAACCGCCCCCAGATGGGCACGATCAGGCATGCCGGGACAGCAGGCACGGGAGCGACCGCTGTGCATCGCGATACCACACAGCGCGCTCATCTTCGGATCGTGCCTGGCTGTCACCGCTTGTCCGGCACTCCTATTCCTCCCCATTTGTCGAGACAATCTGCCGGTCGCCGATGGCCCGTAGCAGGCGCTCGGCGGCGGACTCTCGCAATCGGAGCGGAAAGTTGGGTGTCTTGGTGTAGTCCCAGTCGACCCAGTACGTCGCGCCAGAGGCGAGTGCCTCGTCGATGGCTTCCCGGTAGGGTCGGTACCGCTCGGGCGATAGGTCGAAGGACGCCCCGCGCAATGGATCCTCCGGGTCGAGGTACTCCACGCGCAGGACCATGTGGTGTTGCTTTACTAGGTTCGGGAGCGCGAACCGCTCGATGGCGGAGACGCGGAAGCGGATGGGCTCCTGCGGGGTGGCGTCGGGGTACTCGGTCGGCATCGCT
>DASYWL010000042.1:0-2971 GCA_035936055.1 Thermomicrobiales bacterium | reverse complement strand
CGTTCTTGCGGTTGACCAGACCCCCATAGAAGAACCCCAGCGCCGGGGTCATGAGCATGACCAGCGCGGCCGCGACCAGGACGAAAGCCGTGTTACCAGTGTCCATAGGGAAACTCCCCTCCATGCTTGGCTCGCGGTGTCACCCTCCGAACACCGCGTCAACTGTGCACTCTGCCCAACATCGGGCAGTGCGACTGCTCTGTCGCCCAATGGATTCAGTGTGAAGCGCTGCTCGAGCGGATTCGAGGGACAAGCCGCACAAATCGAGCGAGAATTCTTGTGCAATTCGGCACACCACGAGGTCGACAAATCCTGTTGGACAATGAAGCTGGTATTGAGGTCGACCTGCCGATCAGTGATCGAGCCGTCGCCCCCTGGGTGGCAATGGTTCTCAAACCGTCCAACGCGACCAGGATCCTCGCGCGAACAAACACGAGGCTCCGCTCGGTAACTCCGTGAACGCGCATCCCCGCACCTCATGTAATCTTTCGAACGCATCGAATGCGCCTGCTGCGATTGCTGCCACTGGTACCGGGATTGCGATTCAGACCGCGAGCCACGCCCGTGCGGGCTATACACCACGTCGACGATCGGGCAAGATGACGCCAGCCGAATCAGGAGGGCATGCCATGGTCGAAGGGCAGAAGATTTATGGGAGGGCGGACATCCCCGCAGTGATCGCGTCGCTTCCCCCGGATCCGGACAGCGAAGCCCGCCATCGGGCCAACACGCTGATCAAGACCAATACCCTGCGGGTGGTGGTTGTGACAATGCTCGAGGGTGGCGAGCTGCAGGAGCACACCGCACCGGGACCGATCACCATCCATACGATCGAGGGCGGCATGGAAGTCGACGTTGAGGGCGAGACGCACCCGCTCGACGCCGGCGAGCTGATCTCGCTCGCGCCGGGCGTCCGCCATGCCGTCCGCTGCACCAGAGACGGGGCCTTCCTGCTCACGATCGGCGTATTCCTGCGCGAGCCCGATCCCGGTGGCCGCCACGGAGGCATCGAGGAGCACGGCCGATTCCTTGACCAGATTCCTTGACCAGTAGAAAGCTGTAGGCATGGCTGATCGAGCCGTCTATCGCGGGGTCTTTCCGATCGCGCCAACCACCTTCAATGCCGACGAGTCGATCGACGAGGCGAGTCAGCGCCGCGCGATCGACTTCATGGTCGATGCCGGTGTCGACGGTATCTGCATCCTCGCAAACTATTCCGAGCAGTTCAGCCTGACCGACGCCGAGCGCGACCGGCTGCAGGCGGTCTGTCTCGAGCAGGTCGATGGCCGGGTGCCGGTGATCGTTACCACGAGCCACTTCAGTTCGCGCATCGCCGCCGAGCGCAGCCGCACCGCCCAGGAGGCTGGCGCGGCGATGGTCATGCTGATGCCGCCCTACCACGGCGCGACCCTGCGCGTGGAACCGGACGGTCTCCGCCGCTTCTTTTCCACGGTGGCAGACGCGATCGACATCCCGATCATGATCCAGGACGCTCCCATGAGCGGCACGGTGCTGCCCGCCGGCCTCCTCGCCGATCTCGCGAAGAAAATCCCGCAGGTGCAGTACCTGAAGGTGGAATCGCCGAAAGCCGCCGAGAAGCTAAAAGCCGTGATCGAGCTGGCCGGCGACGCCTGCCCCGGACCCTTCGACGGCGAGGAGGGCATCACGCTCATCCCCGATCTCGAGGCGGGTGCGACCGGCACGATGCCGAGTGCCATGATCCCGGAGGTTCACGGCGAGGTGCTTCGCCACTGGCGGGAGGGGCACCGGGAGGACGCACGGGACGCCTGGGAGGCGTGGCTGCCGATGATCCACTACGAGAACCGGCAGTGCGGCCTGCTCGCCACGAAGACGCTGATGCGGGAAGGCGGTGTCATCGCCAGCGACATGGTCCGTGCACCGCTCAGCCCGCTCTCGCCAATGATCCGGGAGGGGCTGCTCGCTCACGCCCGCCGCCGCGACCCCCTCGTCCTCCGCTGGGCACGGGACCATGCATAACTGGCGTCGCCCAGCATGTCATTTCGACCGGAGCACCCACAGGATGCGAAGTGGAGAAATCTCTCACGACGATGGCGTCAGGGCTCGACTCTCGAGCAGATCACCCAGGAGATTTCTCGACTCCGCGGCAAAGCCGCGGAGTCTGTTCTGAGCGAGAGCCACAAGCCCGAGTCGAATGGGCTCGAATGACGCGGTTGGCTGCAGCCCTGAGACAAGGAGTCACCGATGCCAATGCACCGATCCGACGACGCGCCGGTCCTCGAGGTGGGTGAGCCACGGCTGCTCGTGGACGAGCCATGCGAAACAGGCGAGGGCCCGCTCTGGCACGAGGATGAGCAGGCGCTCTACTGGCTCGACATCCCCACCGGACGCCTTTTCCGCTACGATCCCGGCTCTCAAGTCAACGAGGTGGTCTTCCGGCACGATGGAGAGATCGGTGGCCTCACCATCCAGCAGGACGGCTCGCTCCTGCTCTTCTGCTCTCGGGGGCAGGTCCTCCACTGGAACGATGGGAAGACCACCACGGTGATCGACGAGATTCCCGCCGAGCGCGAGAACCGCTTCAACGACGTCATCGCCGACGCCGAGGGGCGCGTCTACTGCGGCACCCTCGCCTACGACGGTGGCCCTGCCCGCCTCTACCGGCTCGACCCCGACGGCTCGCTGACGCGGCTCTTCGATGACATCGGGCTCTCGAACGGCATGGGGTTCACCGCCGACGGGTGCACGATGTACCACACCGACACCAACTTCCGCGTGATCTACCGGCTCGATTACAACCGTGCAACCGGCGGCATCAGCAATCGCACGCCGCTGCTGCGCACACCGGAGGGCAACGGCGCGCCGGACGGCATGGCCCTCGATGCCGAGGGCACCATCTGGTCGGCACGGTATGGTGGGGGTAGGATCTTCCGCTACTCTCCGAAGGGCGAGACGATCGGTATCGTGCCGATGCCCGTGACGAGCGTCACCA
>DASYWL010000041.1:0-15054 GCA_035936055.1 Thermomicrobiales bacterium | reverse complement strand
ACGCAGAGCACCGAGATCCTGCCGGGCGATGAGCTGATCATCGTCACGCACAGCCACGAGGAAGCCCAGCTCCAGCGGACGCTCACGCAGGCCAGCTAAGGGTCAGCGTCGCCCTCGTGCCACAAGAGAACCGCCCGGACCTCATCACTGCCCGGGCGGTTCTGCGTCCGCTGTCCGACAGCTCACGAGCGCTATCGCCATGCTCCGCTTCGATCGGGACGCCTGCTCGCCGTCGCGAACGGGTCTTCCCTATGGATAAATGCCTCGAAGGCGAGTGAACTCGGAGACGCGCTCAATCGCGCGGATCATCGCCGCCGTGCGCATGTGTACGCCGTACTCCGTCGACTTCGCGAGGACGTGCGTGAAGGAGTCCTGCATGATCTGCCGGAGCCGCTCATTCACCTGATCGAGGGTCCACGGGAACGCCTGCAGCGCCTGAACCCACTCAAAGTACGACACGGTCACGCCGCCAGCATTGGCGTAGATATCCGGGATCACCAGCACGCCACGCTCGTACAGGATATCGTCGGCAGCCGGCAGGGTCGGGCCGTTCGCCGCCTCCGCAATGATGCCGGCCTTGATTCGGTCAGCGTTGCGCCCGGTGATCTGCCCCTCGAGCGCGGCGGGAATCAGCACGTCGCACGGCAGCTCGAGCAGTTCGGAATTCGTGACCTTATCGGCATCCGCGTACCCCTGCACCGTACCGGTGCGCCGTTTCGCACGATCGACCTCATCCAGATCGAGTCCGTTGGGATTGTAGATGCCGCCTGAGGAATCGCTTACGGCGATAACTGTGGACTTGTTTCGCTGTACCATGAGTCGGCCGGCGACAGCACCGACGTTGCCGTAGCCCTGAATCGCCACCCTCGCCGACGACAGATCGAGACCGACATGACGGGCGCCATCCTCGACCGCGAACACGGTACCGCGGCCGGTCGCCTCTTCGCGCCCTGCCGATCCGCCCAGCACAATCGGCTTTCCGGTGGTCACACCGCGCTCGGAGTAACCGATGTTCATCGAGTAGGTGTCCATCAGCCACGCCATGACCTGCGCATTGGTGTTCACGTCTGGAGCGGGAATGTCCCGGGTCGGGCCGATGAGTGGCTGGATCTCTGTGGTGTACCGCCGAGTCAGGTTCTGTATCTCGTTGGCCGAGAGCATTTTCGGGTTGACCCGCACGCCACCCTTCGCGCCGCCAAAAGGCAGGCCGACCACCGCACACTTCCACGTCATCCACATCGCGAGGGCCTTGACCTCGGAGCGGGTGACGGCCTGGTGATAACGGATGCCGCCCTTTGTCGGACCGGGACCACTGTTGTGCTGGACCCGATAGCCGGTGAAGGTCTGGACCGAGCCGTCGTCCATCTCCACCGGAAAGTGCACGGTCAGCTCTCGCTCACAGTCGCTCAAGACGGCACGGATGCCGTCATCGAGGTTGACCACGTCCGCAGCGATGTGGAACTGCCGTACCGCGACATCGAAAATATCCTCATCTTCTGTGGGCTCCGGCGCCGTTGCCGCTTCCCTGATGCCTGTCGCTGTCACCATATCCTGCGTTCTCCCTTCAGCGCTCCTGCGTCACTGCGCCATCACAGTCAAGATCCTCACTCGCCCTCCACCTGGCTCAACAGCTTGACGAGCGTCTCACGCACCACGTCGGGCTTGGCTCGACCGCCGGTCCGCTTCATGGTCTCGCCGATCAACCGACCCACAGCAGCCTTCTTGCCACCAAGATAGTCCTGCACCACAGCAGGGTTCGCCTCGATCGCCTCGGCGGCCGCCTGCGTGACAACATCCGCATCATCGAGCGAGAGCAGATTGAACCGCTCAGCGGCATCCATCGGCATCTCGCCATCTTCGATCTGTGGCAACAGGTCCTTTGCCGCCCGTGCAGTCAGCTTGCCATTTTCCACGCCCCGCACGAGGTCACGGATTTGGGCGGCGGACAACGGAAGCTGGTCCTGTGCCATGCCGCGCGCGCGCGCGAGCCCCATAATGTCGTTGACGATCCAGTTGGCGACCGCGCGATGGAAACGCGCGTCGGTGGCCGCCACGACGTCTTCGTACAGGTCGGCGATCGGCCGCTCCATGGTCAGCGTCACCGCGTCGCCAGGCGGAAGCCCGAACTCGTCCATCAGGCGGCGGCGTCGCTGGGCAGGGAGCTCCGGCAGCGACTCGCGGATACGGTCGATATCGGTTTTCTTCATCCGGAGGGGCGGGAGATCCGGCTCCGGAAAGTACCGGTAGTCGTGCGCCTGCTCCTTGGTACGCTGCGAGACAGTGATCCCCTGTGCGTCGACCCAACCTCGCGTCTCCTGCACCAGCTCGCCACCACGCTCCGCCGCCTCCCGCTGCCGCTGCTCCTCGAAGCGAAGCGCCCGCTCAACGGCGCGGAAGGAGTTCATGTTCTTGATTTCGACCTTGGGGCCGGTGAACTCGCCGTCGGCGCTGCGGGTCGAGATGTTGGCATCGCAGCGGAACGCGCCCTCTTCCATATTTCCTGTTGATGCACCGACATACCGCAGGATTTGCCGGAGCGCCATGAGGTACTCCCGCGCCTCCTCCGGTGACTGCAGATCCGGTTCGCCGACGATCTCCATCAGCGGCACCCCCGATCGATTGAGGTCCACGAGGCTGTCGTCCTCGTCCGACTGGTCGTGCACGAGCCGGCCGGTGTCCTCCTCGATATGCACGCGAGTGATCCCGGAGGTACGAAGCTCGCCATCGACCTCGAACGTGAGCGCACCGTCGAGACACAGCGGCAGGTCGTACTGGGAGATCTGGTAGCCCTTGGGGAGGTCCGGATACACATAGTTCTTCCGGTCCATCTTGGAGTCGCTGGCGATCTCGCAGTTGAGCGCGAGCCCCGTGTGAATCACCATCTCCACCGCCGCCCGGTTGATCACGGGCAGCGCGCCGGGCAGCCCCAGACAAACCGGGCAGACGTGCGTGTTGGGCGCGGCGTCGGCGTAGCTGGCGGAGCAGGGACAGTACATCTTGGAACCGGTCAGGACCTGGGCGTGGACTTCCAGGCCGATGACCGTGCGGTAGGTTCGGCCGATTGCCTGTGCAGCCACAACTGTTCTCCTCGGCGGGTCGCGCGAACGACCCATCTGATGCCGCGAGGCATCGTCCTTTACCCCGCTCGCAGGGCGCCGGGGGATGATGCGGGAAGCATAGCCTGTTTGGCAACGCGCTACCGAAGACAGGCGCAACACCCCGGAAATTTCGGGCTATTGTGCTACCATCGAGACGACTGAACTCCTGCGGACGGCAGCCGCGGAGGTCGGACTGTGTCAGGAAACAGTGGCGTCGCGGCACTGCCCGAAACCGGAGCGAGTGCCTGCCTGAGCATCGAAGACGCCCACCGCCAGACCCCACGACCGGAAGCTGATTGCCGGCAAACGGAGGCATCACAGGCACTATGGTGGCAGCAACCGAGCAGCAGATGGTGACCGGATTGATCAACGGTCAGGAGGTGACGGTACCGCAGGGCACGACGATCCTCGAAGCATCCCGTATCGCCGGCATCGAGGTTCCCAACCTGTGCTATCAACCTCTCCTCCGCCCGTGGGGTTCGTGCCGCATCTGCACTGTTGAGGTGCTCGGCAAGCGCGGCGGGCTCGTGGAATCCTGCGCAGCCGTCTTCCAGGACGGCGCCGAGGTGCTCACTCATTCCCCCGACTCCATGCGGGCGCGCCAGTACATCCTGCAGATGTACCTCATCGACCACGCTCTCGACTGCCCGACCTGTGACAAGTCCGGCGAGTGCTATCTGCAGGACAACACCTACCTCCACAACATCAACGCCAACCCGTACCGCCGCCCGAAGCTCGCGCAGCCGTACGAGCATTTCAGCGACACCGTCGACTACAAGTGGGATCGCTGTATCATGTGCAACCGCTGCACGCGCGTCTGCGACGAGATGATCGGCGTCATCGCGATCGAGCAGAGCAATCGCTCCCTGGAAGCGACCATCACCACCTCCTTCGGCCGCTCCCTCGAGGAAAACACCTGCACCAACTGCGGCATGTGCATTGCCGTCTGCCCGGTCGGCGCGCTGACTGACCGCCACTTCGGTCACCACCCCTGGGAGCTGGACACGACCGAGACGATCTGCGGCTTCTGCGATGTGGGTTGTACGCTCAACATCGAGTCGCACAAGGGAATCGTCCGGCGCACCACTCACCTCTGGGAGCGCGGCGTCAACCACGGCTACACCTGTCAGTACGGCCGGTGGGGACACGAGGTCGTTCAGGGGCCAGATCGCCTGTACCATGCTCGGGTCCGTGGCGAGGACGGGCGCTCCTACGAAATCGACATCGACGAGGCCGTTGACGAGATTGCCGAGAACTTGGCCCACTACCAGGGCTCCTCGTTCGCTGCGCTGGCCTCTGCCGAGAACACGAATGAAGAGGCATACGTGCTTCAACAGTTCTCCCGTGCGGTCATGCAGTCCAACAATGTCGACCGCCTGATGTCACCGAGTCAGCTCGACGTGGAGCGATCGGTCCGCGATGCGCTCGGGCTGTCGGTGTCGAACACGAACAACCAGCAGGAATTCTTCACTCACGTGAAGAATGTCATGGTCATCGGCCCGTCGGTCTTCAAGGCGGCTCCGGTCTTCTCCTACTGGGTCAACCACTCGCGCCTCTACCGCGAGGCGCGCATCGTCGTCATCTCCACCGAGCACTATCTACTGTGTGACCGCGCAGCCCTCTGGCTGCAGCCGAAGCCCGGTACGACACACAAGGTGGTCGACGCGATCGCCGCCGCGATCGTTGCGCTCAACCTCGAGTCCCCGGGTGATGCTGACGTGACGGCGCTCGTCAAGAGGCTCGAGGGTATCGATCTCAACGCGGTCGCGGGTGAGACCGGCGTGGCAAGTGACGATATCGTCCAGGCAGCGCGCATATTCGTGACCGGCTTCCTCGAAGAGTCGGACCGGGCCGCCAAGCCAGGCGAACTCCCGGGCACGATTATCCAGACGGTTGCGCACGACATCATTCAGTCCATTGCCTACGACTGGGGAATCGAGGGGATGCAGGACTATCCGGATGCCGGCAGCATCGTCGACGCCTGCACCAACTTGTCGATTCTCACGGGCAACCTCGGCAAGGCGGGCGCCGGTATCGCGACGCCGCGTGGGCCGGCAAACTACCAGGGCACGACCGACATGGGAATGGTGCCCGACATGCTGCCAGGCGGCGTTCCAGTGAGCGACGAGAGCGCCCGCGTCAGCCTGGAGCGCACGTGGAACAGCCGCTGGGCTGGTCGAGTCGCGACCTCGAATGGCTACGTGCAGCAGCAGGAACTTCCGAGCGAGCCGGGCATCGGCATGGAGGGATTGGCCGAAGCCATCGAGTCCGGCAGGGTGAAGGCGATGTGGGTCGAGGGCGGCGCGCGCACGCGTACCTTCTTCCCGAATGCGCGCCTCTTTGAGGCGCTGCAGAAGCTCGAGTATCTCGTCGTCGCCGACATCTACGACTCGCCGCTCGCCGCGATCGCCGACGTGGTGTTGCCGGTTTCAGCCAACCTCGAGAAGGACGGCACCTTCACCAGCTTTGACCGGGTGGTTCAGCGGGTCCGCGCCGCAGTCCCCGCGCTCGGCGAGGCACAGTCGTCGCTGGAATACCTGACGGAGATCGCGGCCCGCTTCGGCTATCGGCTCGAATACGGCCACCCGTCACATGTCATGCGAGAGATCGCGACCGTCGTGCCCGGTTACAACGGAATGTCCTACGCGTTCCTCGAGCGCGAGGGTGTCGTCACTCCAACGGCCGGTTTCGGCGGGGACGGGGTGCATGTCCTCGATCGCACGACGGGCCTGACCCCGACGGTGATGGGCCAGCAACGTCGTGGACACAGACCACCAGAGAAGGAATCTGCCGATGTTTGATGAAGTCAAGGGGTTTGCGGTTACGCTCAAGCGCCTCGCCTCCCCGAAAGTGACAACCGAGTATCCGGAAGAGAAGCGCCCGATGGAGCCGCGCTTTCGTGGATTGCCATCGCTGCGCACGGACCCGGCCACGGGCGAGCCGCTCTGCGTCGCCTGCGGCCTCTGCGCGCGCATCTGCCCGACCACCTGCCTCGAAATGAACATCGTCGCGTCCGAGGAGGGCGACCGGGAGCTGGGCGAGTTCGTGCTGAAGGCGGGCCGGTGCATGTTCTGCGGACGCTGCGCCCAGGTTTGCCCGGTCGATGCGATCACGATGAGCCACGAGTATGAGCTCTCGGTGCTGGAGCGCGACGGCCTGATCTACACAAAGACGGAGTTGGCACAGATCGGCGCGCAGATGCCGACCTGGTGGGAGTCCGGCATCGGACTGGACCATCAGAACACCAATGCCCCAACGAAGTACGACCGCTTCCGGGATGTCGCCTCGGAACTCTACTGACGATCGCGTGTCACGCGACCTGCAAGAGTGGAAACCCCCGGTGCTGTTGGGCACTGGGGGTTCTTGATGGAAGGCGCTGTCTCTGGAGGACATCAACCATGGGCGCGTCTGGCAGCGTTGTGTGTTCCGGCGTGCCAATGGTTGCCAGGAACCCAAGAGCCGCCCAGGCGGGCTGCAGAGGTTCCTGCTGCACCACCGACTACTCGGCCGTCGTTCCGACTGGCCGCTCCGCGAGGTCGCGCAGCCTCGCCAGATTGCGGCCGTCTTCGACGTTGTTTTCGCCCTTCTCCGTCTCCAGCAGCCCCGGCACGCCGATCAGGCGCGGGTCGTTCACGATATTGCGGAACCCCTCGAGGCCGATCTCACCCTGACCGATGTGCTCGTGCCGGTCCTTGTTGGTACCGGGCCCGTTCTGCGAGTCGTTGAGGTGGATCGCCTGGAGCCGATCGATGCCAATGGTATGGGCGAAGTGCAGCATCACTGCGGCATAGCTCTCCGGCCTGCGGATGTCGTAGCCGGCAGCGAAGACGTGGCAAGTATCGAGGCAGACCATCACGCGCTCCTTCGCCTCGACCTGGTCGATGATCGCGGCCAGCTCCTCAAAGGTCCGGCCTAGGGTTGTCCCCTGCCCCGCCGTCGTCTCGAGCAATGTTCGGACCTTGTGGTCGGGCCGGAGCTCGTGCACCTGGTTGAGCGCGTCGGCGACGGCCTTGACGCCGACATCCTCTCCGCTACCGGTGTGCGCGCCCGGGTGAATTACCAGCGACGGGATGTCCAGCATCTCACACCGGTCCAGCTCCTCGAGGAAGGCCGCCAGTGACTTCTCTCGCAGGTCCTCCCTCGGCGTCGCCAGATTGATGAGATAGGAGGCGTGCGCGACGATCTTGCTGATCCCGGTCCGTTCGCGCTCGTCGAACCAACGCTCGATAACATCATCGGCGAGCGGCTTGGCGCGCCACTGCCGCTCGTTCTTCGAGAAGATCTGAATCCCGTCCATCTGGAACTCTTCGGCGCGCGCGAACGCCTTGTCCACACCGCCCGAAACGGACACATGGGCACCAAACGCCAGGCTCATCGAGGGTCCTTTCAGCAGGGTTGCGAGTTAGGCGTCAGCCGAAACACGGCTCGCCAGCGTCTTTGCCTTCTGCTCATATCGGTCGCGGTCGAATCCGATCGCCACCTCGTCTTCGGTGACCAGGATCGGCCGCCGCACCAGGCGCGGCTCAGCAAGCATCCGCTCCAGCAGCTCGTCCTCGGAGAGCCCTCGCTCCGCCAACCCTTGGGCACGGTAGGGAACGCTGCGCGCCGCCACCAGGTCGGAGGGCTTCTGCCCTGCCCGCTCGAGCACCGACTCCAGCTCCTCTCTGGTGAACGGTTCCTTGAAGTACTCCCGCACGTCATAGTCCACGCCGTGGGCGTCGAGGATCGAAGCAGCGTTGCGACATGAGGTGCAGGAGCGATAGAGGTAGAGAATTGGTTTCATGCGGATCTCCGCGCCCGGAAGCGGCGACCGGGCGTGCTAGACTTCTCCTCGATTCGATCGCGAGCAAGGCAGGAGCAACGCGCCGTTGGAGTCTACAACCACCCCATCGAGCGGCACTCCAAGCTTGCCCGGCGTATCGATCGTGATCCCTGTATACAACGAATCGGAGCGCATCGGCTCGACGCTGGAGCAGCTCGCCGAGTTTCTGCGCGCAGCTCCATTTAGGGCCGAGGTCATCATCGCCGATGACGGCAGCACCGACGACACGCGAGGCATTGCCGCGCGCCACGCCGGGTCGTACCCACATTTCCACCTGCTGACGCTGCCGCACGGCGGCAAGGCTCGCGCGGTGCTGGCCGGGCTCCGGGTCGCCACACAACCGATCGTCGGGTTCATGGACGCTGACCTCGCCACTCCCCTGCCGACGCTCGTCGAGGCAGTCGAGCTGATCCAGGGCGGTGCCGACGTGGCCATCGGCTCACGCGAGGGCGAGGGGTCGCGCCGCATCGGCGAGCCGGAGTACCGGCATATCATGGGGAGACTCTTCAACCGGCTGGTCCGCCTGCTGATCCTCCCTGGCATCCATGACACGCAGTGCGGATTCAAGTTCATGACCAGCGAGGCCGCGACGGAGATTCTCTCACGGGTGCAGCTCTACCGGAACTCTGAGGAAGTGTCCCACCCTCGCGTGACCGCCTTCGATGTCGAGCTGCTGTTCATCGCGCGGCAGCTCGGCCTCGCTATCGCCGTGATCCCTGTCACGTGGTCCTATGGCACCAGCAGCAAGGTCAGTCCGCTTCGCGACACACTCCAGAACCTTCGGGATGTGGTCCAGGTCTGGCTCAACGGCCGCCGCGGCCTCTATGCGGGCGACGCGACGCCGCTCGCCGGGCGGTGCGACGAGACGGCAAACTCGTAGGGGCATTGTGTCCGCTCGATGCAGACACGTCCTATCGGCGGGAGAACTGTTTCTCCAGGTCTGCCTGGGACATGTGCAGCATTGTCGGGCGACCGTGCCCGCACGCCCTCGGCTGGCGGGTCCGCTCGAGCTGCGCGACCAGCTCCCGCATTTCGTCCAGCGACAGTGCCTGGCCGGCCCGAATCGAGGTGTGGCAGGCCGCGCTGATCGCCACCGAGTCGAACCACGAGTCGCCGGAGCCCCCCTCGGCCAACTCCTCGAGGATCAGATGGATCCGCTCACGGATGTCGACGCGCTGCATGACCGCGGGAACACTCCGCACGATCACCGACTGCTCCCCGAACATCTCCAGGTCGAAGCCGATCTCCCGCAACTCGTCCATCGATCGCTCCAGTACCGTCAGCTCGTGCGGCGCGAGGTCGACCACCAGCGGGTCGAGCAAGGGCTGTCGGTCGATATCCTTCGTCTCCACCTGCCCGAGGATCTTCTCGTACATCACCCGCTCGTGTGCCGCGTGCTGGTCGATCAGAAATATGCCGCCCGGGCCCTCGGCAATGATGTAGGCACCACCCACCTGCCCCAGCACCCTCAGCGCCGGTACTCCGGAGCGGTGCTGCAGTCCCGGAGACGGCGCCTGGTCCGGCTCGTCATCCTCATCTGCGCGACGCCGGGCGAAGGTAGCTCCGCCGGGCTGCGGCGCCTGCTGCTGGTGCTCGAAAAACGTCTGTCGCACCGACGGTGGACCCTGCGGGCACTCGTAGGCGACCTCCGGCAGAACGTCCTGCTGCTGCATCGTCAACGCTGCGTGCGCGGCGCGCTGCACGGCCCGGGCCACGGCGCGCTCGTCGGCGAAGCGGACCTCTGCCTTTGTCGGATGGACGTTGACGTCGACCGCGCGCGGGTCAAGGTCGATGCGGACCATGCCGACCGGGTGCCGACCCACCATCAGCAGGCTGTGGTAGGCCTCCTCCAATGCGTAGACGAGGGAGCGATGCTGGATCAGACGTCCATTGACGAAGAAGAAGAGGTTCTGCCGGTGCGACCGTGACACACGAGGTGCCAAGATCCAGCCCGAGACCTCGATGCCCTCCACCCTCGCTCCCTCAGCGTCGGATGAGAGCGGCAGCACGGCATCGACCAGTTCCGTGCCATAGATGCCGATCGCCGCCTGGATGTCATCGCCGTTCCCCTGCGTCGAGATGGACCGCCGCGCTTCGGACGTGAGCGACCAGGCGATGTCGCTCCAGTTGGCGGCGTAGGCGCTCACCAGACGGGAAATGTAGGTCGCCTCGGTGCCCGGCTGGCGCAGGAACTTCCGGCGCGCTGGGACGTTCCCGAAGAGATCCTCGACCGTTACCACGGTTCCCTGTCGCGCCGCGACGACAGCAACCTCCGCCTTGCGACCGAACGCGGAGACGAGCTGCGCCCCGCGCGCCTCGCCCGCCGCTGCCGTGCGAATCATGAAATGCGAGACGGCGCCGATGCTCGGCAGCGCCTCACCGCGAAATCCGAGCGTGCTGAGCGTCTCGAGGTCGTTGAAGGTGGAGAGCTTGGAGGTCGCGTGGCGCTGGATTGCCAGCTCGAGATCGCTCCGCGTCATGCCGAGCCCGTTGTCTGAGACGCGGATGCGCTCGGAGCCGCCCCCGGCGATGTCGACATCGATCCTGGTCGCACCGGCGTCGACAGCGTTTTCGATCAGCTCCTTGACCACGGAGACCGGTCGCTCGACGACCTCGCCGGCGGCGATCTTCCCGATGGTATCTTCGGTCAGCAGTCGGATGGTCACGGCGCGCCTCGCAGAATCGCTTCGATCACCCTTCAGCATAAACGACTCACTCGAGCGGCGTCCCGGACGGCGGGATCAACGACGGTAGCTCGTGCCGCTCGACGGGCTCGCCCTTCCGATGCCGAGACACGTGCGGGTTCGGGCGCTCGAAGAACCGCCACGGCGCCACTACCGCCTTGCTGATACCGACGCGCGGTCCGGCGTGAACCGGGTGGCGTACGTCACCGTGCAGCAGGGTCCATTCGGGAGCGTCGATGAGATCAACACCGAGGTCGGAGAGCCGGATATCCATTGCCTGACCGAGGCTGCCCGGCCCCTTGGCCAACTGGGTTTCGGACACGCCATTGCGCCGCTCCCCCATGACCTCGATGCCCTCCAAGGGCTCGAGCGCGCGCAGCAGCACGGCGCCCCCCTGCCTCTCCTCGTGCGCAACGATGTTCATCATCGTGTGAATGCCATAGGACAGATAGGTATAGACAGTGCCCGGGCGGCCCATCATCACCTCCCGCCCGACCGGTGATCGGCTCGCGTGTGAGGCGGGATCATCAGGGCCGGCATAGGCCTCCGTCTCGACGATGCGACCGGAGACCACGACGCCGTCCCGCTCGATGCGCAGCACGCAGCCGATCAGGTCCCACGCCACCTTCACGGGGTGGCGCGAGAACCATGCACGATCGACCGGCATTCCCTCAGGCATCCGCCAGCGCCGAAAGACGCTGTTCGATCACGGCGACCTGCTCGCCCGCCCGCTCCAGCCGATCGCGTTGAGCCTGGACGACATGCTCGGGAGCCCGAGACACGAACGACTCGTTGGAGAGTTGCTTTTCGGCTCGCTGCTGTTCCGCCCGGGCCTCCTCCAGCTCTTTCTCGAGCCGCTCACGCTCGACGCCAAGGTCGACCATCCCTTCAAGCGGCAGCGACGCCATCACGTCGCCCGCCACCACGGTGATCGCCTTTCCCGACTCCTCCGGCTTCCCCTCGGCAAAGGTCAGCTGGTCGTCCTGAACGCGCGCGAGGAAGGCGATCTCGCCGCGGAGCTGTTCGAACGCCTCGAGGTGCTCGCCGGGGTAGACCATCGCCGCGATCCACTTGGCCGGCTCGACGCCGGCATCAGTGCGCGCGTTGCGGATGCCTCGGACCAGCTCCATCATCGCGCCGACGTGCCGCTCGGCGGTCATGTCCCGCTCGCCGGCTTCCGGCCATGGCGCGATCATGACTGACTCGCCGGCATGCGGCAGCTGCTGCCAGAGCGTCTCCGTGATGAACGGCATGTATGGGTGCAGCAGCCGCAGGGCGCGCTCCAGCACATACACGATCACCTGCCCCACCATCCGCGCCGCCTCGCCCTCCTCCCGGAGGCGAACCTTGGCGGCCTCGATGTACCAGTCGGCAACCTCACTCCAGAGGAAGTCGGCGATCTGCCGCCCCGCCTCACCGTAAAGGTGCCGCTCCATCAGCCCGGAAACGCCTGCCGTCACGGCATCGAGCCGGCTGATGATCCAGCGATCCACGATCTGCAGGTTCCCTATCGGCCGAGCCGGGCCGTCCTCCGCCACCTCGATCACGTCCGGATCGAAGCTGCGCATTGCGAACCGGGTCATGTTCCAGAGCTTATTGCCGAAGTTGCGTCCCGCCTCGACCTTCTGCAGGCTCAGGCGGCTGTCGTTGCCCGGCGAGGCTTGCGTCACCAGCGTGTAACGCAGCGCGTCCGCTCCGTACTCCTCCGAGACCTCGAGCGGGTCGATCACGTTGCCCTTCGTCTTGCTCATCTTGGCGCCCTCGTCGTCCCGCACGATGCCATGCAGGTAGACGGTGTGGAACGGCACCTCGCCCATGATCTCGATACCGAAGAAGATCATGCGGGCGACCCATGTGAAGATGATCTCGTAGCCGGTCTCGAGGACGTCGCTGGGGTAGAACCGCCGCAAGTCCTCCGTCTGCTCCGGCCAGCCGAGGGTCGAGAACGGCCAAAGCCCCGACGAGAACCAAGTGTCGAGCACATCTGGGTCCTGGTGGACCGGCCCGCCACACGACGGACACGTGTCGACCGACTCCTCGACACTCGCGAAGGTATCGCCGCACGCATCGCAGTACCAGATCGGAATCTGGTGACCCCACCAGAGCTGCCGAGAGATACACCACTCGTGGATGTTCTCCATCCAGTTGGTGTAGACGCCCTTGTACCGCTCCGGCACGAAGGTGACATCGCCGCTACAGGCTGCATCGAGCGCCGCCTTCGCCAGCGGCGCCATCTTGATGAACCACTGCTTGCTCAGCAGCGGCTCAACCACATGGCCGCAACGATCGCAGGTGCCGACGCTGTGCTCGTGCGGCTCGATGCCAACCAGGAACCCTTGCTCCTCGAGCCTGGCGACGACTGCCTTGCGACCTTCCGCCATCATCATACCCGCGAACTCGCCGGTCTCGGCGTTGAGGGTGCCGTCCTCGTGCATGATCATGAGCGCAGGCAGATCAGCACGCTTGGCGATCTCGAAGTCGTTGGGGTCGTGGGCCGGTGTCACCTTCACCGCACCGGTGCCGAAGGTCATGTCGACGTGCTCGTCGGCCACGATCGGGATGAGGCGACCCATCAGCGGCAGCCGGACCTGCTTGCCGACAAGGTGCTGGTAGCGCTCATCCTCGGGGTGGACCGCCACGCCGGTGTCACCGAGCATCGTCTCCGGTCGTGTCGTGGCGACCACGATGCGCTCCTCCGTGCCCTCAACCGGGTAGGCGATGCTCCAGAGGTTCGACTGCTGCTCCTTGTACACGACCTCGAGGTCGGAGAGCGCCGTGCGGTCGTTCGGACACCAGGAGATGATGCGCTCGCCTCGGTAGATCAGCCCCTTGTCGTAGAGGTGCTTGAACACGTGTCGAACCGCGCGGCCGGGGCCCGGGTCCATCGTGAAGGCGAAGCGCGTCCAGTCGGCTGAGGCGCCGAGTGATTTCATCTGCTCCCGAACGCGCGGCCTGAGCGCGTCCATGTACTCCCAGGTGCGCTCAAGGAACTTCTCGCGGCCGATATCGTGCCGGTTGATGCCCTCCTCGGCGAGAAGGCGCACCACCGTGAGCTGTCCGGCGATGCCGGCGTGATCCGCCCCCGGAATCCACAGCGCCGCGCGTCCCTTCATCCGGTTGTAGCGCACCATGATGTCCTCGAGTGCGACGAAGAGCGCGTGGCCGACGTGCAGCACACCGGTGAGGTTGGGCGGTGGCATCACGACGACGAACGGCTCCTGGCCCTCGTCGTCGGAGGGCTGGAAGTACCCCTGCCGATCCCACCAGTCGTAGATCCCGTGCTCAATGGCCGCCGGGTCGTAACTCTTCGCCAACTCGCCGGTTTGGAAAACGGCCGGCGATGTCTGTGATGCGCTCATCGTTGCCTCGTGTCTCTTTCTCATCGCCTCTGCAGCGCCTGTTCAAACACAAAAAGCCCGCCCTGCTGCCAGGACGGGAAGGCCCGCGGTACCACCTCGCTTCGGCAGACAGAGGCTGCCGCACTCGTCACGCGATAACGGGCGTTACCGCCATCGACTCACGCATTGCCGCGATCGCCGCTGGGCCTCCCGGGCGACGTTGGGAGCGCCGAGCTCTGCCACGGCTCGCAGTCGAACGGCCATCGGCTCCCTGGGAGAGATACGCTCCTACTCCTCCCGATCTTCGGCGTTTCGTCAAGTATACGCCATACTGGCACGCTTGCCTCACCACGCACACCCTCATTGAGGTCCCCTGTTCAGTCCCAGCACGGCGGAAAGGTACGCGGGCCCCGGGAGTGTACGGTCAGGCGTGGTACAATCGATAGATGCGATCACATGTTCGGATTGTTGGGGCATGGGGTCGTCTCTCCCGAACAGATCACGACTGGTTCCCAACCGGTTTCCGAGCGAGCAGCATTCGCCGGAGGTCCCCCTGATGCCGCATCACCTTGACAAGATCCGCGTGCGCGGCGCCCGCGAGCACAACCTCAAGAACATCGACGTCGACATCCCCCGCGACAACCTGGTCGTCATCACCGGACTCTCCGGCTCGGGCAAGTCGTCGCTCGCCTTCGACACCATCTTCGCCGAGGGCCAGCGCCGCTACGTCGAATCCCTCTCCGCTTACGCGCGTCAGTTCTTGGGCCAGATGGAGAAGCCGGACATTGACCACATCGATGGTCTCTCCCCGGCGATCTCGATCGACCAGAAGGGCGCCTCCCGCAATCCCCGCTCAACCGTCGGGACCGTCACCGAGATCTACGACTACCTTCGACTGCTCTACGCGCGCATCGGGCACCCGCATTGCCCAAACTGCGGTCGCCCCATCACACAGCAGTCGGTTCAGCAGATGGCCGATCAGGTGCTCACCCAGCCGGATAGCACACGGCTGATGATCCTCGGCCCAGTGATCCGCGATCGCAAGGGCGAGCACGTCGCCGTGCTGGACGAGATTCGCCGGCAGGGTTTCGTCCGCGTGCGGGTCGACGGCG